>CANQWW010000151.1 GCA_947627655.1 uncultured Acinetobacter sp.
CTGATAAGCAGCTAATAAATCTAAAAACCCCCGAACAAGTCGAGGGTGATCAGGTGACAAATGTAAATCAGCGATAAACAAATGGGTCACGAATCTTTTCCTTGTTTAATTTAATCCCTCCCGACCTCCCTTTATAAAAGAGAGTAGAAAAACCATCTTTGAAAATGGCCGTTCCCTCCTTGATTAAAGGAGGGCTAGGGAGGATTTAAACTTATTCAGAAATGATTTTTGCAGATTCGATAACAACATTCTCTAGCGGAACGTCAGCATGGTAGCCACGGTTACCAGTACGAACGCTTTTGATTTCACTTACAACGTCCATGCCTTCAACCACTTTACCAAATACTGCATAGCCCCAACCTTGCGCTGTTTTACCAGTGTGGTTCAGGAAAGAGTTATTTTTCACGTTAACAAAGAACTGGGCAGAGGCAGAGTGAGGCGCTTGAGTACGTGCCATTGCAATCGTACCTTCGTCATTGCTAAGGCCGTTGTCTGCTTCGTTTTCAATCGCATCGCGAGTTGCTTTTTCTTTGAAGTTTTCATCCATGCCGCCGCCTTGAATCATGAAGCCATCAATAACGCGGTGGAAAATTACGCCGTCATAAAAACCGTCACGTACATATTGTAAGAAGTTTGCCACTGTTTTAGGTGCTTTTTCAGCGTTTAATTCAAGAACAATACGACCTTTATTGGTGTTTAATTCGACTTGAGGAAAACTCATTGTGTAATCTCCTGATCATGACATAAATGTCATGGTTTTTTTGAATGAGAGAAGCATAAGCAAACTGTAATCGACAAGGCAAGTAAAAATATACTTTTCTTGGTTAAAATCCTGAAAATTGTATTTTATTTATGCTTTGTTCTAACAGGCAAATTTAAAATATTGCGTGCTTTGCACCACTCAACAATGCCATAGTTTCATCTAAGAGTATGTTTCTTTTCTTAAACAGCGATATCTGGTCGTGAGGCTAAACCTAGAGCCTGATCGGTTAAACTTTAGCAGCCTGTATGGAAGATGCAAGTTTATCATTTTTAAAATGATTGAATAGGAAACAAATGCCACAGTTAGCAGTTGAGAGATTGATCACCTAAAGCTAAACTAGAGAACTTGAGTTTATGTTGAGTGGCGCGAATAATGTCTGTCGCGTTAAAACATATCCCCCTTATTTTTAATTTTAGAAGTGAATGATTAATCATGAAGCCAAATGATGTTGTGACATCTCTGCCCGAGAACCCGACCCAAAATAACAATGCAGTCGATTCAGCGCAGCAGCAGGAACAACAGCCGGGCTTAGACTTTGTGCGCCAAGTCATTACGGATGACCTAGAAGCAGGTCGTACCCAGCAAGTGGTCACCCGTTTCCCGCCTGAGCCAAATGGTTACCTGCATATCGGACATGTGAAAGCCATTTGTCTGAACTTCGGTATTGCCCAGGAATTTGGTGGTGTATGTAATCTTCGTTTTGACGATACTAACCCAGATGCAGAAGAACAAGAATATGTAGATGGTATTGCCAATGACGTCAAATGGCTTGGTTTTCAGTGGAATGGCGAACCGCGTTATGCATCCAGTTATTTTGACCAGCTGTATAGCTGGGCTATACAGCTGATCCAACAAGGCGATGCCTATGTGGACTTGCAAACGCCAGAAGAAATTCGTTTGAATCGTGGTAACTTTGTTGAGCCGGGTAAAAACTCGCCACAACGCGATGCGACTGTGGAAGAAAACCTGGAGCGTTTTGAAAAAATGCGCAATGGTGAATATGCTGAAGGCCAGGCGGTACTCCGTGCCAAAATCGACATGCTATCTCCAAATGTGCACATGCGTGACCCGATTCTGTATCGTATTTTACATTCTGCGCATCATCAGACCGGCGATAAATGGAAAATTTATCCAATGTATGACTATGCACATCCATTGTCTGATGCAATTGAAGGCATTACCCATTCATTATGTACTTTGGAATTCCAGGATCACCGTCCGTTCTATGACTGGGTGGTGAAAAAGGTTAAATCTCCATCTGTTCCACATCAGTATGAATCTAGCCGTCTGAATGTAGATTACACCATTACTTCTAAACGTAAGCTGCGTAAGCTGGTTGAAGGCAGTTATGTTAATGGTTGGGATGACCCACGTATGCCAACCGTCGTGGGTATGCGCCGTCGTGGCTTCACCCCTGAAGGTCTGCGTGATTTCTGTAAGCGTGTGGGTGTATCTAAGGTGGATGGCAGTATTGTTGATGTAGCCATGCTTGAATACTGCATCCGTCAGTCTTTGGAAAATACCGCAGCACGTGGTATGGCCGTATTGAATCCACTGAAAGTGAGCCTGACCAATCTTCCAGCAGATATGGATTTGACTCATGCACGCCATCCAAACGTAGATATGGGCGAACGTGTGATTCCATTTACCCAAGAAATCTATATTGATCGTAAAGATTTTGAAGAAGAACCACCGAAGGGCTTTAAACGTCTGATCCCGGGCGGTGAAGTACGTCTGCGTCATGCTTATGTTATCAAATGCGACGAAGTGATTAAGGATGCCAGTGGTGAAGTGATTGAACTGAAATGTTCAATTGATCCAGCCACATTAGGCAAGAACCCTGAAGGCCGTAAGGTGAAAGGTGTGGTACATTGGGTATCTGCAAGCAAAGGTGTTCCGGCAGAAGTACGCATCTATGAGCGTCTTTTCACTGAATCCGATCCGGAAGTGGGTGATGACTTCCTGGCTAACCTGAATCCTGAGTCATTAAAAGTTGTTCAAGCCGTTATTGAACCTGCATTGGCAGAAGCTCAACCGGAAGATCGTTTCCAATTTGAACGTGAAGGCTACTTTGTTGCAGATCAATATGATCATACCAGTGACAAGCCGGTGTTTAACCGTATCTTGGACTTAAAAGACAGCTTTAAGCCAGGTAAATAAAGCGGACTGAGCTGAATATCTATGAGATTTGCTACAGTAATGGATAACTGGCTTCTGTTACTACAGCAAAATACATAGTCTTGATATCCAGATAGCCCAACTTCGGTTGGGCTTTTCTATGGAGCTAAAAATAACCACATGATTGTACGTGATAAAAGTAATAACTTTAGCCTGCTGTTTGCCTGGTATGGCACGATATTGCCCAAGGTATTGCCAGCGCTGATGACCGTAATTCTGATTTCAGGTTTACTGGTGTATCTCAGCAGGGAACACTACTTTAATCTGCCCGCAGTGCCTGCGATTGGTTTTACCATCTTTGGGGTGATTCTTTCAATCTTCCTGAGCTTTCGTAATACCGCCTGTTATGACCGCTGGTGGGAAGGGCGCAAGCTGTGGGGAGCACTGATTGCCACCACACGCCATCTGATCCGGGATACCCATGTGCTAGCGGATGCTGAGCTGCGTGAAATCATGCTCCACCGAATGATGCTGTTTACCCATTTACTGCGCGATCGCTTGCGTCAGCAAAATAGCAATATCGAGCAATATCGACATAACACTGGGTTTGATTCGCTGGAATTTGAGCAGATAGTTCACCAGGTCAATCCATCGCAGTGGCTCCTGGAGCAGATGCAGAAACAATTGGTAAAATGCTATCGCTCTGGCCAGATCAGCGACATTATTTATAGCAACCTAAATCAGCATATGTTGGCATTGGGAGATATCCAGGCTGGATGTGACCGGATTCTATCCACGCCGTTGCCATTTTCTTATTCTGTTTTGCTACATCGTGCGGTTTACTCGTTCTGCTTTATTCTGCCATTTAGTCTGCAAGCCAGCTTAGGTTTATGGACACCGGTGCTGGTGGCGCTGATCGCCTATCTGTTCTTGGGACTGGACGAGCTGAGTGCCGAGCTGGAAGAACCATTTGGCTTGCAGGACAATGATCTGGCGCTGGATTCTATTGTACGGCTGGTAGAGCGAGAGACGCTAAGTTCTCTGGGGCATGAGATTCCTGAGCCTTTAAAAGCATATAAAGGGCAATTAAGCTAGATATACAATATCAACCATATTAACCATGAAAAAGCCCCGATACATGGGGCCTTGCTTTAGCGTTTTTTCAGGTTGGTCAAGTTCGGATGTTCCTGACGAAACTGCTCCTGTAATTCACGATATTTCTTTAAACGCATATTGGCTTTGTCACGTAGCTTTTTCTTGATATAGAGGGCCAGGGCAAAGCTGGTTGTCGTGAGCGTCAGGAACATGCTGTTCATAAAGCTCATCATCGAGCTGATATAACCTATGGTGGTTAAACGGTTCATCATCCGCATGACTTGTGGGCTGCTTTCCACACCCGTAGTCGCCCAAGTACACAGATGCTCACAGTTATTGATAATCAGGTGATAGTTGTTTTCATGCATCCGTGAACGCATCCGACGCACCACCTTACGGCCTTTATATTTAGGCTGATGATACTGCTGAACCAGAATTGGCTTACCGTGGCTAAATTGTTCGATTGAAGTAATTTCAATAGGGTGCTTTTTAAATAAATGGGCAAAACCGGAATAATGGATGACACGACCTCGTCCGGCATAAATCCCATGATGGGTATAGCCGAAATGTTTGACCATAAGGTGGGCACCTAAGGGAAAACGGTGAGTATGTTGCATAAGTCGTTGAATGCCAGTTTATATACAAATGTATCAAAAACCTAAGTTTAGCCTTTTTTGGTGATTTTATCGATGGTTAAGCGGGAAAATCATCGAACTGATGAGTTATAAACAGAAGGCTGCTTCTATTACTTCGATGAGTCTATAGAGAAAATAGCCTAAGCTTTATTCAATCCTGATTTATCTTCCAGGTCTATAAAGCCCAAAAGGAGAAAATATGAGTAAAAAAAAGCATCTGCTTGCACAGATGCTTTTTTTTGACTTCAAGGTTAGACCATGCTTATTGCAATGGTAAATGTTGCAGGTCATTTAGTTCCTTACGGCTATAGCCTCGGGAAGCCAGAACTTTTTTAATTCCAACGATTACCTCCTCATCGGTAGCTTTCGCAAGAGCTTCAAGAAGCTGTTCATTTGACTTGCATGCGCAGTCATTTTCAACACAAGCAATTTGATTCTTATGTTCATTTTGTTGTTCTGTAATAAACAACTTTTGCCAAAAACTCATAGAGCCTTCATACACGACCTAACATAGCTTGAAATATAGACAATTCTGTAAATAAAGCAATATGACCTCAGTGATAAAAGCAGCAGTTAATGTTCAGTTTTTCCGATAGTAAAGCCCAGCTAAAGATATTAATTCAATGAAGAACAGCTTTGGAAACTGCTAAGTGTATTATTTATAAGCTTTATATTGTGAATAAAAATGAGGCCTTAATCGGCCTCATGGAGTTATGAAAATACAATTCAGAAACAAATTGTTTAACTTTTCTCTAAGAGCACACCCGATTCTACATGATGGGTATACGGGAACTGATCAAAGAGTGCGAACTGGGTCACTTTATGCGTTTGGGTTAACTGTTTTAGGTTGTCATATAATGTGTCTGGATTACATGAAATATAAATAATGCGGTTAAAACGCTGTAGCAGTTTTAACGTTTCGTCATCGATACCTGCGCGAGGTGGATCAACAAATACTGTATCGAAGTCATAGGTCGAGATGTCGATTTTGGCTTCTTGCAGACGACGGAAGACACGTTCGCCGTTATAGGCTTGGGTGAACTCTTCAGCAGATAGGCGCGCCACCTGAATATTGTTGATACCGTTCTGCTCGATATTCCACTCGGCTGCATAGACAGATGACTTGGCTAATTCAGTTGCCAGTACACGGCGGAAATGCATTGACAAGGGCAGGGTAAAGTTGCCGTTACCACAGTACAGTTCTAACAGGTCTTTTTCCGATTGCTGTG
>CANQWW010000152.1 GCA_947627655.1 uncultured Acinetobacter sp.
GCCGTCACAAAAAAATTCTTGCTCGCGCTAAAGGTTACTATGGTGCTCGTTCACGCGTTTACCGCGTAGCGTTCCAAGCAGTAATCAAAGCTGGTCAATATGCTTATCGTGACCGTCGTCAGAAGAAACGTCAATTCCGCGCTCTGTGGATTGCACGTATCAATGCTGGTGCTCGTCAAAATGGTTTGTCGTACAGCCGTATGATTGCTGGCTTGAAAAAAGCTCAAGTGATTATCGACCGTCGCGTACTTGCTGACATTGCTATGCATGACGCAGTTGCGTTTGCTGCTTTAGCTTCTAAAGCTAAAGATGCATTGGCTGCATAAGTCTTTCTGACTTAGAAAAAAGACCGCTTTTAGCGGTCTTTTTTTTGTCTGAGGAAAAAGTATAAGCTATTTGAAATATGATGAATGACTTCGTGCTGATGAATGAGAAAAATAAAGTATCAGATTTTCGTAGAATAAATGTGGTCGGCACCTCTGCCTAGGGAAAATCTACTTTTGCTCGCACTTTAGCGGCAAAATTAGGCCTCAGTTATATCGAGCTGGATAATTTATTCTGGCTAGATAACTGGCAGGAAAGTCCAGATGCAGAGTTCTTTGATAAAATTCACACGGCCATCGATCAGGCCAAAGATGGCTATGTGATTGATGGTAATTATACCCGCAGTATTCCGGTCAAATGGGCTGAGATCGACAGTGTGATCTGGATTGATTTACCGTTCCATCTCAATCTATATCGTTCAGTCAGAAGGGCCTTGCAGCGGACAATGAGCAAACAACCCCTTTGGTCAAACTCGAATAATACAGAAAGTTTCAGCCAGGTGTTGAGTCGTGATTCGATTATCTGGTGGATGATGAAAACCCACCAGAAAAATCGTCAGCATTATTTAAAGTTGATGCATGCGCCTGAATATCAGCATATCCACTGGATCAGATTAAGATCGCCCCGAGAAATTGATACTTTTCTGGCACAGTATTAAAGCCCAAAATAATAACCAATCAGGCAGATCATCACAGTAATAATAATCAAGGTCAGTACATTGCCAGAATTGGACTTGCTGGAATCCTGTGGTTTTTTCGGTTTTGAACTGGTTGGTATCCGCGTTTCGGTACTCATACCGGCAAAAGGGTCGGCACTCACTTTGGGGCTGAGCCGGGCAGTCTGATAATGGTTGGCAACTTTGACAATAAATTTTGCTTTCAGGTCATCGAGCTTTTGTGCAAAATGACGTAAATCCAGCTGCTGATCTGGCGTTAAAGCTTCACCACTTTCATCATCAGGATGCTGGATTTTATTTTGGATCAGCGCTTCAAGTGCGTCCAGGCGATAAAGCATATCATGGGCAAAATCAGCCGTATAATTGGTTGGCAATAAGGCAAGCTTATGGCCAGTGCCCGTATCCGTAGTAGAGGAAAGACCATAATATGGTTGTCCAAGCTGAGCAGGTGGCACCAAACCTTGCGCAAACCGGGTATCAAATAATTCATGATGCATGAATACATCGATATCATCCCAGTTTGGCTGCTCCAGATCTGCTTGGACCCGTTTGGCCAGTTTACTGTTAAGTTCATAGCGCCATAAGGTTTCATGACGCAGCAGTGATTGCTGGCCATCAGGCGCCTCATAGTCATTGTCTGCGGTATACCATGCCGGTAATTCCTTACCAATAATCCAGGCGTGTTTTTTCTGGGCTTCATGACTGACAATGAAATATTCAAAAGGCAATAATTCAATATTGGAGTTCGGATTCTGTTCGTCTACCAGTAGGGTAGAGTGATGCAGGCTTAAACGCTGTACACCGTGTTTTTTTAAGCCTTCCAGCCAAATCTGAAAATGCTGCGCCAAAAGTTGCTGTGTTATCAGATCACGAAAGGCAAACTGATGCTGATTAAAAATGGAGTGCTGCAGCCAGCGATTGAAACTCAGGTCTTGAGTCAGGTACTCATTACCATAGGTGACTAAAGTCAGTTGCTGTTTCCAAATTTGATCGATTGCCATAGTGATTTGATCTAATTGATATGCTACTTATTTTATACTTTTTATTTTTGCATCTGCCAATCTAATTTTCATTGCACGCTATCTTCATCAATGTGTCTAAAAACTGTTAGAATACGGGGTTTTTTAAAAATATTTCTAACCTGTTGCTTTGAGAGTTACTATGTCACTGGAAGCCCTGACCACTGAAGCGCTCGCTGCGATTGCAGCAGCTCAAGACCTTGCTACACTCGATCAAGCACGAGTGCAATTTACGGGGAAAAAAAGCCAGCTCGCGGAACAATCTAAGTCGCTGGGTAAAATGGATCCGGAACAACGTAAAGAGTTCGGTGCAAAAATCCATGCTGTACGTGAAGCGATTACCGGTGCACTGACGGCACGTCAGGCAGAACTGCATCAAGCTGCGCTGGAGCAAAAGCTGGCCAGCGAAACCATTGATATTACTTTACCCGGTCGTGGCCAGCAGGTGGGCAGTATCCACCCAGTGACCCAAGTACAGGATCGTATCTGCCAGTTCTTTACCAAAGCAGGTTTTACAGTGGCAACCGGCCCAGAAGTTGAAGATGACTATCACAACTTCGAAGCGCTCAATATTCCAGGCCACCACCCTGCACGTGCCATGCACGACACGTTCTACTTTGATGTAAACCATCTGCTACGTACGCATACTTCTGGTGTGCAAATCCGTACTATGGAAACTCAGCAGCCACCGATCCGTATTGTGTGCCCAGGCCGTGTCTACCGTTGTGACTCGGATCAAACGCATTCGCCAATGTTCCATCAGATTGAAGGTTTATACGTGGCTGAAAATACCAGCTTTGCTGAACTGAAAGGTCTGCTGGTCAACTTGCTGAATGAATTCTTTGAGAAAGATTTAAAAGTACGCTTCCGTCCGTCTTACTTCCCGTTCACTGAACCAAGTGCTGAAGTGGACATCATGGATGAGCGCGGCAAATGGCTGGAAGTTTTGGGTTGCGGTATGGTGCATCCAAATGTGCTTCGCGCTGCGGGTATTGATCCGGACAAATACAAAGGCTTTGCTTTCGGTCTGGGGGTAGAACGTTTTGCAATGTTGCGTTATGGCATTAATGACCTGCGTATGTTCTACCAAAATGATGTGCGTTTCTTACGCCAGTTTGCTTAAAACTTTTTATTAAATCCTCTCCTTATCAAGTTGAGAGGCTAAAACATATTAATTTTTAGATTTGAAAAAATCCCCCTAAATCCCCCTTTGAGAAAGGGGGGCTTACACGAAATAAATAAAAGTGTGGGATTTCCCCTCTTTGAAAAGAGGGGTTAGGGGAGATTAAGGAAATGAATGTATGAAAATTAGCGAAAATTGGCTGCGCACATGGGTGAATCCGGCCATCGATAGCGACAAGCTTTCTGATCAATTGACCATGTTAGGTCTGGAAGTCGATGAGCTTGCACCAGCAGCAAAACCATTTACTGGCGTTGTGGTGGGTGAAGTCCTGACAGTAGAACAACATCCAGATGCAGACCGTTTACGTGTAACCACGGTGAATATCGGTTCAGGTGAGCCATTACAAATTGTCTGTGGTGCGCCAAATGTACGCGCTGGTATGAAAGCACCGGTTGCAACCATCGGTGCGGTATTGCCAGGCGATTTCAAAATCAAAAAAGGCAAGCTACGCGGTATTGAATCACAAGGCATGCTCTGCGGTGCTTCTGAAATCGATTTAGAAGATAAAATCGATGGTTTGTTAGAGCTACCAAGCGAGGCACCTGTAGGTGTCAACATCCGTGACTATCTAGAGCTTGATGACAATGTGATTGACATCAGTATCACGCCAAACCGTGGTGACTGTTTCAGCATTCGCGGGATTGCACGTGAAATTGGAGTGATTAACCAATTGCCAGTGACTGCACCTGAAATTAAACAAGTGGCTGCAACGATTGCTGATGAAAAACAGGTTGTGGTAACGACAGAAGGCTGTCCACGTTACTTGGGCCGTGTGATCAAAAACGTGAACACCAAAGCGCCAACGCCTGAATGGATGGAACGTGCGCTTGCTCGTTCGGGTATCCGTCAGCACAGCATTCTGGTCGACATTACCAACTATGTATTGATTGAGCTTGGTCAACCGCTACATGCATTTGATGGTGGTAAGGTTCAAGGTGCAGTGCATGTACGTCAGGCAACTGCTGGTGAAAAGCTGGTGCTTTTGAATGAGCAGGAAGTTGAGCTGAACGAAAAAGTCATGGTAATTGCGGACGATGAAAAAGCATTGGCAATTGCGGGCATCATGGGTGGCTTGTCTTCATCTGTAACGGATGCAACCACAGAAATCTTCCTGGAATCAGCATTCTTTGCCCCGCTTCACATTGCAGGTCGTGCGCGTAGCTTTGGCTTGCATACGGATGCCTCGCAACGCTATGAACGTGGGGTGGACTTTGAGTTACCAATGCTTGCCATGCATCGTGCATCTCAGTTGATTGCAGAACTTGCCGGTGGTGAGTTTGGTCCAATTACTGTGGCAGAAAACCCAGCAGTATTGCCAACACGCGAAGCGATTGCGTTAGAACAAGCTCAAATCGATCAACTGCTTGGCTATAAAGTAGAATCAGATTTTATTACGGATGCATTAACCCGCCTTGGCTGTGATGTCACAGTAAAAGCAGAAGGTCAGTGGTCAGTGGTTCCACCATCACATCGCTATGACATGGTGATCTACCAAGATCTGATTGAAGAAGTCGCACGTATTCACGGCTATGACAACATTCAAATCAGTTTGCCGGTCATTGATGTCAAACTGGCGAAATATGAAGACCAGTTTGAACTGGTTCAGCTGCGTCAAACTGCAGTGACTTTAGGTTATCAAGAAGCAATCAGCTTCAGCTTTGCTGATCTGAAACTGGAAAAACAGTTGAACCCTGCAGTCAATCCATTGGCATTGGCAAATCCAATTTCAAGTGATCTGGCTGTGATGCGTTCAACGCTCCTGTCTAGCTTGATTCCATGTGTGCAGTACAACGTCAATCGTCAGCAAAGCCGTGTACGTTTCTATGAACTGGGTCTACGTTTTGATTATCAAGATGCGGCAAGCATTCATGACCTAAAACAGATTCCGACATTTGCTATGGTTGCGACAGGTTCACGCACTGCTGAAAGCTGGCATGGCAAAGCACAGCCAATGGACTTTTTTGACTTCAAAGGTGATGTTGAAGAAATTCTGGCAGCCGCTCGTCTGAATGTAGAGTATGTCCGTGCTGAACGTAGCTGGTTGCATCCTGGCCAATCGGCTGAAATCCTGGTGAATGGTCAATCGATCGGTTACTTGGGGCGTTTGCATCCATCCCTGGAAGATGAGCTGGATTTGGCAACCACTTGGGTCGCTGAACTGGATCAAAAAGCCCTTTTGCAAACTTATGTATCTAATTTTACAGAATTATCACGTTTTCCGTCGGTTCGACGTGATATTGCGCTTTTAATTAGTGATAAGATTAATGTTAGCGAAATTCAGAGACTTATCGAACAAACGGGTGGCGAGCTCCTAGAGTCAACTTGGTTATTCGATGTGTACACTGGACAAGGGGTAGAGGAAGGCAAACGTTCACTTGCATTTGCTCTCCTCTGGCAGCATCCAACCCGTACCTTGGAAGATGCTGAAATTAAATCAGGCATGGATAATATCCTGCAGGTGTTGGAAAACACTTATCAAGCGACATTGAGGGCTTCATGACAGCACTAACTAA
>CANQWW010000153.1 GCA_947627655.1 uncultured Acinetobacter sp.
TATCTTTTGAGTGCTCATTTTATGTCCAGTTGGTTTCCCAAATGGCGCCCTTATGAGGGCAGTATCGATGCACGACCTGTAGGTACCGCAGAGTATTTGCCACCGGCACAGACGGTGATCTTGGGTGTACAACACGCGTTTGCGATGTTTGGCGCGACCGTATTGGCCCCATTTTTAATGGGTTTTGATCCGAACCTGGCGATTCTGATGTCCGGGATCTGTACGATTCTATTCTTTCTGATGACCGGCGGCCGTGTCCCGAGCTATCTGGGCTCCAGCTTTGCTTTTATTGGTGTTGTGATTGCGGCAACGGGCTATGCGGGAAGCAACGGCGTCAATCCGAATATTGCGGTGGCTGCGGGCGGTATCATGGCCTGTGGTGTGATCTATGCCATTTTGGGTCTACTGGTGATGGCGACCGGCACCCGCTGGATAGAAAAACTGATGCCGCCGGTGGTGACCGGTGCCGTGGTGATGATTATTGGTCTGAACCTGGCCCCGGTAACCGTGAAAAATGTCATGGGCAATACCTTTAATATGTGGATGTCGCTGGTGACCGTCCTGTGTATGGGCTCTATCGCAGTGTTCACCCGTGGTCTGCTACAACGCCTGCTGCTGCTGGTCGGCTTACTGCTTGCCTATATAGTTTATTACCTTTTAAGTAATGTTATGGGCTACGGGACCCCGATCAACTTTATCCCGGTTCAGGAAGCGGCCTGGTTTGGTGTACCGCAGTTCCATGCTCCGGTATTTGAATTCAATGCCATGCTGATCATTGCCCCAATTGCGCTGATTCTACTGGCAGAAAATCTGGGCCATATTAAAGCCGTAGGCGCGATGACTGGTGAAAATCTCGATCCGCATATCGGGAAAGCCTTTCTGGCCGATGGTGTAGCCACCACTTTAGCCGGTGGTGTCGGTGCGCCAGGTATGACCACCTATGGGGAAAACATTGGGGTCATGGCAGTTACTCGGGTTTATTCTACGATTATCTTTGCCATTGCCGGTGTGTTTGCGATTTTCTTAGGCCTGTCTCCAAAATTTGGTGCCATCATTCATACTATTCCAACGGCAATTTTGACTGGTGCTTCGATTGTGGTCTTCGGCCTGATTACTATTGCCGGTGCGAAAATCTGGATTGAAAACAAGGTCGATTTCTCACAAAACAAAAACCTGATGGTGGCGGCTGTCACGATTATTCTAGGTACAGGTGACTTTGCCCTGACCTTCGGTGACTTCAATCTGGGCGGTATCGGGACGGCAACGTTTGCTGCACTGTTCCTGAACTGGTTCTTTGGACTAGTCGATAAAAAATAAAATAGTAAATTTCTTGTAACAGCAGCCTTTGGGCCACTGTTGTCCCATAGTTGAAGTGATTCAGTTTAAGCTACGCGCGTGTGGCAGGGATGCCACACATTACCCATCACGACAGGACGTCGTGTATGGGGAATAAGAGACTTTTCTTGCGAACTCAAAATATATTTTGAGTTCTCATTTGGGTCTTTCCAAAGTAGGGTGTTGCCTACACAAATCCATTAAAATTTTTAAACAAAATATGAGGCTGTGTAATATTTAATTATAAATATAATTAAATTTCATATAGTTAAATAATTTTTTATTGCTTCATACAAGTCTAGTTAAAATTGTGGGACAGCAGTAGCCTTTAGGCCACTTTTTTTCTATCAGCAGACATGTTTAAGATAGCGCTGGTCTTTTGAGGAGGCATCTCGCTGATGCGTCTGGATTTTTTTGATTTACGCCTGTTTTTAAATATTGTGGAGAGCGGTAGCCTGACTAAGGGGGCACAATGCTCTGCGATCTCCTTGCAGGCCGCCAGTGAGCGGATTAAAAAGCTGGAACAGCACTATCAGGTCAGCCTGTTTAGCCGTCATTCCGGTGGGGTGAAATTAACTTTCGCCGGACAGGTCTTTGCCGAGCATGCCCAGACCATGCTGCAACAGGGCCAGCAGCTCAGCCAGGCTATGGCGGCTTTTAGTGCCGGACAGCATTCTAATATTAGCCTGTGGTGCAATTCCTCAGCACAAAGTGAATATCTGCCCCTGTTACTACCGCAGTATCTAGTGAATAACCCGAATATCCAGATTGATCTCAAAGAAGCCGAAAGCAATGACATCATTGCAGCTTTAGCCACAGGCAGCGACAAACTGGGACTGATTTCGAGCTTTTTTCCGGCTGCTGGATTACAAACGCTGGAGTTTTCCGAGGACCCCTTGGTGCTGATTTGTCCGCAGCAACATCAGTTAAGCGCGGCCAGCGCATTGCAACTGGCAGACAGTTTGAATTATCCCTTTGTCGGGCTGATGCAATATCATTCTCTGCAACAGTCGATTGAAACCCAGGCCAGGTTACTCAATTGCGAGATTCAGTACCGCCTGCGCCTGCCGAATTTTGCCGCGATTGCGCAGGTGGTTGCCAATGGCGTAGGTATTGCCATCATGCCGCAACGCGCTGCACAACGACTGGCGAAACTGTATGCCTTCCAGCAAATCAAACTGAATGGGGATTGGGCCAACCGCAAATTGTTACTCGCGGCGAAAAACTTCGATGCACTGAGCACAGCCTATCAGCATTTTAGCCAGTTCCTGCTCTCGGTCGATGCACAGAAACTGCTGAATGGGCATTAAATCCAGCCAAGTTGATGCAGTAACATATAACTGCCCAGCGCAATCAGCCCCATAAAAAATATGCTACGAAAGGTCTGTTCCGGAATACGGGAACGGATTTTCTTGCCACACCACATGCCGATCAGGGCGGGAATCAGTGCGATTGCCGACATGGTATAATCAATCGGCATCCCTTCAACCGGATTTTGCTGCAGGAAGATCGCCAGACACACGGTCGAGGTAGTAAAGACTAAACCTAAGGCCTGTACCAGTTCATCGCGCTTTAAATGCAGGGTCTGTAAATACGGTACCACCGGAATCACCACCACACCGGTCGCCACCGTCAAGGCTCCGCCGAGATAGCCCATGATGGGAGAGAGCCAGGTTGCATGCCGGCTTAAATTCGGCATCTTTTTCGCGAATAAGCCATACAAACCATATAAGGCCAGCATCCCGCCCAGTAAGGCTTCACTGTGAAATTCAGAATGGCCCAAGGTCGGAAAAATGCTCCAGACTGAACCGACGATGATGCCGAGTAGCAGCAACCAGAAACGGCGTATCAGCTGCAGTACATGACCTTCGGCAAAGAGCTGCCAGAAATTGGTCAATATCGAGGGTACGATCAGCAAGGTGGCTGCCTGAAAAGGACTCATCAACATGGTCAGCAGACCCATAGACACGGCAGGCAAACCTAAACCGATGGTTCCTTTAATCAGGCCGGCCAGGCTAAACACAGCGATGACAAATGCAATCATCTCAAGGTCCTAAATTTGTTTAGGCCCCATGCTATAAAAATTATGAATAAAGAAAAATCAGGGTTTTAAGGATACAGCCTCAAGCAAAACTTGAGGCTCATAAAGGCTTCTGGAGCATCGGCAGTGGTCCAGCGGTTGTGAGCTGCGCTTAAGGACGGAACTCTTTCAGTTCACGCTGGATGAAATGTTTAAACATCTCGCGATATAGCTGCTCGATAAAATCGGCATCAAGGCCCTGCTGGGTCGCCTGTGCACGGACATTGACAATGATCTGTTCCATCCGGTCTGGGGATTGCAGATCGGTTTCAGTTTTTTTAAATCGGGTCGTTTGATCGACATAAAACTGGCGGGCCGCAATCAGCTCGACCAAAGCTGTATCAATTGCGTCGATCTGTTCACGGGCATGTTGTAATGATTCAGCTTTTACTTTGTTCATGTTTTTTCAGTTCACTTTCAGTTTGATTATCACTCTTATACTTTTCTTCTAACACATTACTGAAAATACTTTCAATCATCCAAACGCGATATAGACTATTAAATACAAAACTCTGATTATCAATTCGAAGTTCCAGCACAGGCAAATTCGGCTGTGATTTCATTGCGCACAGCATGTCATTGTCCTGCAGCTTGGCCTGAATGTCTTCATCTGTCAGCTGGCTAATCCCCAGTTCCTGCTGCAAGGCATTGCGATGAGGGGTATAATTCAAGTCACGACCACGGGTCCACACCGACTGTAAAATCCGATACATGGCTTCCACCCGCTCCTCTTCCGGACAGCTGTAAAACAGTTCTGCCATCGGCAGGATACTTTGCGCCGTCGGTCGGCAAAATGGGGTAAATTCAACTTCGGTGCGTTTTGACAAACGGGTGGCCAAACTCCAGTCAAAGCCATCGCGGCCCCGATAAGACAAGGGGTAAATATTCAGATGGATATTATAAAAATCGGCCAGTTCTTCTTTGATATAGGCCAGCAATAACCAGGAAATCGGATCTTCCAGGGCAATATACAAATCCAGCTCTGGGTCCAGCCCCTGAATTTCATTGAGTTCTTCAGCACCACTGATCAGATGCTCGCGCCATTCAATATGATTGATCAGGAAAATCGGGTTACCGGTCAGCAGTTTTTGCTGTTTCAGGCGACGGGTTAAACGTAGCAGGTCATCCACCGCATGGTACTGCCGTCCGCCAAACTGGAAATAGCTGGCCAGCACCGGCGTCTGGTCAAAAATCCGTTCCGGAAAATGCTGCGGCTGATGATGACGGCTGGCCATGGCATGCAGGGTGCGTAATTTTCCGTACTGCTTCTGCCACAACATATGGAAAATATCTTCCAGCAGATAGAGAAAATTCTGACCACGCAGCGGCGTGCGGCGCAGGATAGTTTCGGCCTGGGTTAAGGCTTCTGCTGTCGGCAGTTCCGGGGTTTCATGAAAACTAAAACGATGCTGACGGGACAGAATTTTGGCATCATTAAGACAGTAATTTTGCCATTCCTCGAAGGTCATCTGGTTGGGCGCTGCTGCGCGTTGATTGGAGATCACGACCTTAAGAGGTTTCAGTTCCGGACTGAGGATTTCTTCCAGTTGCGGCAGCAGCTGGACCGCCAGATAACTATAGACATCATCCAGACGCAAATAGATGGTTAAGCCACCTTCAGCAGATAGCACCGCCTGGCGGGTTGGCTTTTGATAAAACCAACTCGATCGGAGGGGATCGAACCAACGGCGTAACAGGGACATGAAATTAGCCTCGACAGGTATGACGGCGCAGCAGATGACAGCGTCTAAACTGCTACAGGATACTATCTTTTTCACCAGAATAGCAGACCGTTCGGGTCTGCTCCAGGTGAAAAACTTATATCAATTCATAACAAAATGATCAATGTTTTCCGAGACTTTAGATTTCAAGATTGAGGTCAGTCACCGCTCCAGTCTCTGCACCGGAAGTCAGTTTGGCAAACTTGGCCAAGGCGCCATAACGATAATTCGGTTTTGGTTTAGTCCAGGCTGCCTGACGAGCAGCAATCTCTTCATCTGCAACATGCCAGGTCATTTCACGGGTTTCAGCGTTAATGGAAATTTCATCTCCATTTTGCACCAGTCCAATCGGCCCACCTTCATAGGCTTCTGGGGTGACATGACCAATGACAAAGCCATGGCTGCCCCCCGAGAAACGGCCATCGGTAAGCAGCGCTACAGAATCGCCCAGACCTTTGCCAATAATAGCCGAGGTGGGTTTCAGCATTTCTGGCATGCCCGGTCCGCCTTTCGGTCCAACCCCACGAATCACCACCACTTCGCCCGGCTGGACTTCGCCATCCAGAATGC
>CANQWW010000154.1 GCA_947627655.1 uncultured Acinetobacter sp.
GCAAGGTTATGCTCTACCAACTGAGCTATTCCCGCAATGAGGTGAATTATAGAGAATTTCACAGCAGTGTCAACTCTCTATAATATCAACTGTCTAATTAATCAGCACGACGCCATACCGTGCCCTGACGGGTATCTTCAAGCACTACACCCTGATCCAATAAAGACTGGCGGATTTCATCGGCACGGGCAAAGTTTTTTTCTTTCTTGGCATCTTTACGTTGCTGAATCAAATCTTCAATCTGTTCTGCAGTCAAACCTAAAGCGTCCTGACCAATATCGGATTTTAGGAACTCATCAACAGGATGCTGCACCAGACCTAAAATATTCGTTAAATGACGTAAAGTGCTATAGAAAATCGCTGCCTGTTCGGCATTTTCTTCCTTCACTGCACGATTCAATTCTTTGTTGATTTCAAACAGCACAGCAATGGCTTCAGCAGTATTAAAGTCATCACGCATCGCAGCATTAAAGCGTTCAACCAACGCAGCATCCAGCGTATCTACCAATGTATCACCATATACCGCCTGATAGGCTTTAAATGCATGATAGAAGCGAGACAGGACATTTTTAGCTTCTTTTAGGGCGACATCCGAGAAGTTCACTGGGCTACGATAATGCGAAGAGACAATGAAATAACGAATCACTTCTGGATGGAACTTTTCCATCACATCACGAATAGTAAAGAAGTTGCCCAGAGATTTTGACATTTTCTCGCCATCGACATTGATAAAGCCGACATGCATCCAGTAATTGACATACTGTTCACCTGTCGCCGCTTCAGATTGAGCGATTTCATTTTCATGATGCGGGAAGCTTAAATCCGAACCGCCACCGTGAATATCAAAGTGGTTGCCCAAGCAGCAGGTCGACATGGCTGAACATTCAATATGCCAGCCTGGACGGCCCTTGCCCCACGGCGACGCCCAGGCTGGTTCATTTTCTTTGGCATGTTTCCACAGTACAAAGTCAAAAGGATGTTTCTTCTCGACTTCCACATCGACACGATCAGATGCGCCGGCCTGCATATCTTCCAGTTTACGACCAGAAAGGCGACCGTATTTGGCAAACTTTTCCACCTGGAAATACACATCTCCATTGTCTGCTGGATATGCTGTGCCATTGTCGACCAAAGTGCCAATCATATTTTGCATTTGAGGAATAAATTCGGTCGCACGCGGTGCTTCATCAGGATGCAAACAACCTAAATTTTCTGCATCCTGATTCATCGCAGTGATAAAGCGATCGGTCAGTTCAGTGATGCTTTCGCCATTTTCATTGGCACGTTTAATGATCTTGTCATCAATATCAGTAATGTTACGCACATACTTTACATTCCAGCCCTGACTGCGCAGGAAGCGGATAATGTAGTCAAATGCAACCATGACACGCGCATGTCCGATATGACAGTAGTCATAGACCGTCATGCCACAGACATACATGTCAATATGACCTTCTTTACGCGGTACAAATTCTACTTTTTTGCGTTGCTCTGAGTTATATAGAACAAATGGTTGCATAGCTGTTCAAAAGACTTCAAATAAAAGGATGACCCATCTTAACCTAAGCACTATTTTTCATAAAGTTTTTAGTCAATCTTTTAAAGAGGATATCCCTCGCCAAGTTAGGAGTCTTTTTTCCTTTGACCACGTCTGGATTAGAAAATGATGGGGTCGCTTAAAAAGCAAGTACCCAATCGAATCGCAAAATCAGAGCGTGGCATCCATTCAGCCAGAGGATGGTTGCAGCAGAATAGAGAGCGATAAAAAAATTTAGCCTGTCACTCTTTAACTATTAATACTTTAAATATGAACAAATGAAACCTTATACCCTGATTATGTTATTTAATGTGTGACTGATATCCTGTCTACTGATTATCCCCTAATATATTTTCCTACTTCATGCATGAGTAAAGGAAGAGGAAAAATAATGAATAATTATCCAGAGACACCCGCGTCTACCGAAACTCAAGACCATCAACCCGGCGTACAAACCCGCATGGATCCAGAACCAGAAGTTATTAAAGCTGACTATCAAGGGAGTAATAAATTAAAAGGAAAAGTAGCGCTTATTACAGGGGGTGATAGCGGTATTGGACGCTCAATTGCAGTGCTCTTTGCCCGGGAAGGTGCCGATATTGCGATCTGTTATCTGGATGAAGATCAGGATGCGTTAGATACGAAAAAAATGGTCGAAGCCGAAGGCCAACGCTGTTTAATGATTCAATGTGATTTGCAGCAACCAGAAGAAATAAAAGCGCTAGTTACCCAGACGCTTGATGCGTTTAAAACAATTAATATTCTGGTGAATAATGCCGGCGTACAATATCCGCAAGAG
This sequence comes from uncultured Acinetobacter sp., assembly GCA_947627655.1. Taxonomy (GTDB): domain Bacteria; phylum Pseudomonadota; class Gammaproteobacteria; order Pseudomonadales; family Moraxellaceae; genus Acinetobacter. Next base: position 2,337 of record CANQWW010000154.1, read on the forward strand.
CATATTACCGATATATCACCCGAACAACTTGCAAAAACCTTTCAAGTGAATATTTTTGCGATGTTTCAGCTAACTCAGGCTGTTATTCCGCATATGCAGGCCGGTGACAACATTATTAATACCACCAGCATTACCAGCTATCATGGTCATGATACCCTGATTGATTATTCAAGCACGAAGGGCGCGATCACTTCCTTTACCCGAAGTCTGTCGACCAATCTGCTTAAAAACAAAACCGGTATACGAGTGAATGGTGTCGCTCCCGGCCCAATCTGGACACCTTTAATCCCAAGCAGTTTTTCTGCAGAAGAACTGGAAGATTTTGGCAAACAGACCCCAATGGGTCGCATGGGTCAGCCAAGTGAAGTAGCACCTGCCTTTTTATTCTTGGCCAGTGATGAAGCCAGCTATATTTCTGGACAGGTCATTCACGTCAATGGTGGCAGCATTATTAATGGTTAAATCAATGCAGTGATAATGCTTCCTCTGGGTAAGCGTTATCACTGAGCTTGCATAGACGCATACGGATTAAAAATGCAGCATAAAATCATAAATACACGTCTCTGAGCTGGCAGAAAATAATTCTCAACAAACCCTGACACATGCTTACCAGCTCAAGATAAGAGACTTGTTATAGTCATTGTAATATTTCATTTACTTGAGGATTTGAGCATGTCTAGAGGTGATAAATCTGCCTATACCGACAAACAGAAACGCCAAGCTCAACATATTGAAGAGAGTGAAAGATAACAAGGTCGTTCAAAAGAAGAAGCTGAAAGAATTGCCTGGTCGACGGTGAACAAACAGGATGGAGGTGGCAAGAAAAAGACAAGCTCAGATAAATCCAGCTAAAGCCAAGCTAAATAGCAGGATCAGACGATCTCACTTCTCTAGGCTCAGGCTTAACCGTGTATCTGAGCATAAGTGAGCCATTTACAGCATTTATCTGCCACTTCATACCTCCTTGCCACAGGTCCGACTTTTGCGTCGGACCTTCACACTTATTATTCAGGTAATTATATGAAAATTTTAATTGTTCTGACCTCACATGCTCAATTGGGCAATACAGGTCAAAAAACCGGTTTTTGGCTCGAAGAACTGGCGGCCCCCTATTACCGCTTTATTGATGCCGGAGCACAAGTCAGCTTGGCCTCTCCCGCAGGTGGTCAGCCACCTCTAGATCCGAAAAGCAGTGAAAAAGATGCACAAACCGAAGCCACCCAGCGTTTTGAATCAGATGATGTCGCCATACGGGCATTATCCAATACCCTGCCACTTAGCCAGATTAATATCAATGCTTATGATGCGGTGTTTTACCCAGGCGGTCACGGCCCGCTATGGGATTTAGCCAATGATCTACACTCTGTTCATTTGATTGAACAGACCTTACAAGCCCATAAACCGGTAGCGCTCGTCTGTCATGCGCCTGGGGTATTAGGCCAAGTAAAAGATGCTGCTGGCACATCAATAGTGGCAGGCAAGTCGGTTACAGGCTTTAGCAATAGCGAAGAAGAAAGTGTAGGCTTGACGGATACCGTCCCCTTTCTGGTTGAAGATATGCTAAAGGAAAAGGGCGGTAATTATTCTAAAGCCGAAGATTGGCATGTGCACGTACAACAAGATGGCCTGTTAATTACCGGACAGAATCCGGCATCTTCTGCCGCGACGGCGGACGCTTTATTAAAAGCATTAAAATAGCTTGGATAAAGCATGATCTTTTATCCATTCACTCCTGATACATCACGTCAGGAGTCAGAAGCGTGATCTAGAAAAATCCACCTCAGACTCGAGTTTCTCTCATGCATAATGTCAGCAGCCCGCGCCTAGATATTAATCAAAGGGTGAACGATCCCAACTGCCCCGCTCCAGCTCTCTAAGCTTAAACCAGACATGCACGGATTCACGCTCAAAGTTTCGCATGACATAACTGTAAAGCTTTTCAGATATTGGCACTTTAAAACTCAGCAAACGGTGTAATAAAAAGCTCAAATCGAAATCGGCAATACTCCATTGTGCGCTTAACCATCGATCACCAATTAAAGCTTCGCTGACACGGCTCAAGCGATCAATTTCCAGCTGAGTATGCCGGTCTGGCACATACGGTTCTGGTTGTGGCTGAAAGATCGCCGTTGAAGGCATATTTTGACGTATCAGGCTAAAATCAGATTTAACCAAGGCTTGAGCTGCCCGACATTTAGCCCGGGCATGCAGATCTGCCGGATAAAGGGCCGGATAGTCCGGGGTTGGAAAAAGCTCGTCCAGAAATTCAGTAATTGCCATGGATTCAAAAATTGACCAGCCATCGACCGATAGGCAAGGAACTTTCCCCGTTTTACATACTTTTAAATAGGCATCAGAGGTGTTTTCTCCTTCATCAAGATTAATTTTAATTTCCTGAAATTCGATATGTTTTTCTCTTAACGCCACAAAAACCGACATGGCATAAGGACTGACTCTTTTACTGTCAATATAAAGGCTAAGATGTTGCATGATCAGACTCCTACCGCTAAAGAGGCAATACGCCAGGTAAATGATGTCGCAAGCACAGCAGCAACTCACTCCAAAATACCTTTAAATTGACCTATACAATAGCCAAGTTTCTTTACAGGGTTTAAGTATTTGCAACCAGCGCTGCTACCTATCCTCAGCGCTTTGCAATATTTCAGCTTTGCAAGCTTTAGAATTCGCGCTAAATTAAATCATCTCTTTCATCTGACCCCATCATGCTTAATTTCGACCACTTCCCCGATACAGTCTATGCCGTTCAACATCTCGCCTTTGAAGACCTGGGTGCCTGGGAAGATGTTTTTTATCAACTCGGTTTACGCGTCCGCTATTTTGAAGCCGGGGTTGATGACCTGCGAAAGGCTTATGAGCATCCGGGCTTAACCGTAATTCTCGGTGGCCCAATTGGGGTCTATGAAACAGAAAACTTTCCTTTCTTACAACAAGAAACTGACTTACTTAAAGTACGTTTGAGTAAGAATTTACCGACTTTAGGCATCTGTCTCGGTGCTCAATTGATTGCGCATGCGCTTGGTGCCAAAGTCTATGCTGGCCCGAGCAAAGAAATTGGCTGGTCTAAGCTCAGTCTTGCATCTATCGAAAATAATCCACTGCAAAAACTGGAAAATATTGAAGTGCTGCACTGGCACGGTGATACCTTTGACCTACCTGAACAGGCGGAATTACTAGCAAGTACTGAGCTCTATGTAAGTCAGGCTTTCCGTGTGGGCCATAATATTCTGGCATTACAGTTTCATGCCGAAGTTGCTGCAGACAGTCTGGAAAAATGGCTGATTGGCCATAGCTGTGAATTAAGTCAGGCTAAAATTGATATTCCTGCACTACGCGC
>CANQWW010000155.1 GCA_947627655.1 uncultured Acinetobacter sp.
TTAGGCTTGGAAACGTCGTGTGATGAAACAGGACTTGCGCTGTATGACAGCGAGTTGGGTTTGCGCGGACAGGTGCTGTACAGCCAGATTAAACTGCATGCTGAATATGGCGGCGTCGTACCAGAACTGGCTTCGCGCGACCATGTGCGTAAACTCATTCCCTTACTGAATGAACTGCTTGAACAAAGTGGTATCAAAAAATCAGAAATTGATGCGGTGGCCTATACCCGTGGTCCGGGCCTGATGGGCGCATTAATGACGGGTGCACTGTTTGGTCGGACTTTGGCCTTTGCCTTAAATAAACCGGCAATTGGTGTGCACCATATGGAAGGTCATATGCTGGCGCCATTACTTTCTAAAACGCCACCGGAATTTCCATTTGTGGCATTACTGGTGTCTGGTGGTCACTCACAGCTCATGGCTGCTTATGGCATTGGGCAGTATGAATTACTCGGTGAGTCGATTGATGATGCGGCGGGTGAAGCGTTTGACAAAGTTGCGAAAATGATGGGTTTGCCATATCCGGGCGGTCCAAATATTTCCAGACTGGCCGAGCAGGGCGACCCGAATGCCTTTGCTTTCCCACGTCCAATGCTACATCAAGGTTTGGAGTTTTCATTTAGTGGTTTAAAAACTGCAGTTTCTGTTCAAATGAAGAAACTCGGTGAAGAAAGACGTGATGCTGATATCGCTGCGAGCTTCCAGGAAGCTATTGTCGATACTTTAGTGAAAAAATCAGTGAAGGCATTGAAGCAGACTGGCTTAAAACGTTTGGTGATTGCTGGTGGTGTAAGTGCCAATAAGCGTTTACGTGAACGCCTAGAAGCAGACTTGGCGAAAATCAAAGCCACCGTGTACTATGCAGAACCTGCACTGTGTACCGATAATGGTGCAATGATTGCCTTTGCGGGTTATCAACGTCTAAAAGCCGGACAGCAAGATGGCTTGGCTGTAACCACAACTCCACGTTGGCCAATGACAGAATTGACGAATCCAGCCGAAGCTTGATTAAAAGATTCATGATGAAGAAAAGGGGCCTTAAGCCTCTTTTTTTATTGGATTGTTTTTGTGGAGTAGAAATATTCAACAAATAATATTAATAAATTAATTATTTTAACTCTGCCACAGTAAGTGTTTTCTTATAGATACCGTAAAATAGTTTAATAATATAGAAATCCCACTCTATTATATGCGGAATGATGCAGAGACTATTTCGGATGGATAATATCAGTTTTAAAGGTTTTCAGGATGCGGGACAGGCAGTTTTAAAATATCTGCATCAGCATTTTGGCTTTAATTTATGGATGATCACCCGGGTAGAAGACAATGACTGGATTGTGCTGCAAAGCGAAGATCATGGCTATGCTGTCCAGCCAGGTCAGGTATTTGAATGGGCCAATTCTTTCTGCTGTCATATGGTCACAGGCAAAGGACCAAGAATCGCGCCTCGCTCTGAAGAAATTCCTTTATATGCGACTGCGCCAATTAATCAGCATTTCTGCATCAAATCCTATATTGGTCAACCCCTTTTTAAAGAAGATGGCAGTCTATTTGGAACATTGTGTGCGGTTGATCCTGAGGCCAAGTCAGATGCTATCATTCAGGATCTGGCGATGGTCGAGTTATTTAGCAAGCTTTTGAGCTCCATCTTACAAGCTGAATTGCGTCAGAACGAGCAAATCCGTCAGCAAGAACTGCTACAGCAACAAGCCAGTAAGGATGAATTGACTGGGTTATACAACCGTCGTGCCTGGGAGAAACTGCTACAGGCAGAAGAAGAACGTTGCAAACAGTATGGACATCCTGCTGCGATCTTATTTATAGACTTGAATGACCTGAAAAAAGTGAATGATAATCTGGGGCACAAAGAAGGCGATCAATTAATTCAGCATACAGCACAGGTCCTTCAGGAAAATGTACGTAGCAATGATATTGTGGCACGTATCGGTGGTGATGAATTCGTAATCCTGAGCATAGAAAATGATAAAGCGGGAGCTGAGCGTTTGCTCGATCGTTTAATTGAAGCCTTTGCAGAAGCAAAAATTGAAGCCGCATTTGGTATGGCGATGCGTCATCCAATGACTGGCCTGGTTGAGGCACAGTGGCAAGCAGATAAAAATATGTTTGAGTACAAGCGCTGGAAAAAGTCTATTTAAATATTTTTGATTTTTAATATTTTTAAGGAGGTGTCTGAGAATATTCAGCCATGAGCTGCCAAGTTTTTCCTACAATAAATAGAAGTAATTAATTTCCTTCTATTCTTATTTTTAGGTTTTATTCAAAGTTTAATTGTTTAGACATAACCTAAATTTTTCTTTAAACCAAGCCATTCAAAAGATAATTTTTCGACTTTTTAACCCATTAGTTACAAATTTCATAAGTATTGTTGCAAAGAAAATATGCGTTATCTAGGTTGATTTCTAAGAGTTAGTTATGAGAGCTAACAAGACCTAGCTCTAGAAGTAATATCTTATTTTCTTATGATCATTGTTGTTTGAAATATACATTAAAATTACAGAGTTAACCCCTGATTTATTAAAAGATAAAGCACGATCAGAGTGTAAGAAATACTGTCCAGAAAAAATATCATCGACAGGTAGTGGGTTTGTGTTGTGCAGTTTTAATACGCCCATCTTTCATTCTCATTGAATAAAAATGCAAAGAAATTCTAGGGAATAAAATTTTATGAAAAAGCAGATGTCATTCTTTGGGCTGGTTTTGGTTTCAGGCTTGCTTACCGCATGTGGTGGCAGTGGAGGTAGCTCAGACAATCCTACAGTGACCACACCGCCAAATGTTCCAGAGGAGAGTATTTCTCCTGAACTTTCAGAAGAGTTTATTCCTTTCGAGGATCGCGATATCATCGATAAAATCCGCGACAAAATTAACAATAGCACCAGTAATGATACAGACTATAACGTTGCGTTAGGCCATATGATTGGTGAGGTGTTTGCGGATTATCCTTATGGACGCACGGGCCGTATTATCAAGATTTATAATCTGGGTGTGAACAGCATCAAGTATCCAAATCTGATCTGTTCTGAAGTAAATACCAATGGCGCGGTGAAAACCTTTAAATTAAAAACCGATAAAAATAACTGTATTGTTCTGGATAAAACCTATCGCAAAGATTCAACCATTACCCAGACGGTCAACGGTGATACTACGACCTTGACCTTTAGCAATGTACGTTATGGTTCCAATGTTGATTTTAATCTAAAAGATGATTATCTGATTTCAGGTACAATTGTTCATACCAAAAGCAAAAACAATCTAGGTGCATTGGAAAGCTATAAAATTGACCGTCTGGAATTTCAGCGTGTAGCGGAAGACAAGAATGCGGGTAAATCTGGCGCTGAGTATGATGAGCTGAGCAAGGAATACTTGCTGGTACGTAATTATAACTATAGCCTTGTAGATGACTATGGTAGTGGCAGTAATGGTATTCGTACCTTAACCAGCAGCGGTATTATTATCGGTCAGCCAAATCTGGCGGATTACCGTTACAGTTTTGATTTTAATACGTCTACACCATTCAAGATGGACGAAACGGTGTTGAATAATTATAAGCATCTGCCAAAAGAGGGTGTGCTTAAAATTACTGACAGTTATGATCAGGTGATTGAGGTCAAACAGAATCAGCCTGAATCCTTAAAAGCGACTGTCTATTTTAATGGCAGTGAGCTGGATGACCTACTGTGGTCAACGATTATTGGCAATAAAAAATAAGAACTGATTTCATAAAAAAGCTCCATCAAGGAGCTTTTTTATTTTGGGAAAGAGTTTACAGAGAATTTAATTGCTGCGAACCAATCCAGTGTTTAGAGAACTGATAGGCTGCACGGCCTGAGCGTTGGCCACGTGCCTGACACCAGCGTAATGCTTCAGCACGGGCTTCAGCTGTAAGTTGCATATCTGCCTTTTTCAAATAATGCTCAACGATTTCCAGATATAAATTCTGATCCATTGGGTAGAACGACAACCACATGCCAAAACGGTCAGAAAGTGAAATTTTCTCTTCAATTGCCTCTTGCGGATGCAATTCCTTATATTGCGGAACATCGACCTTGGTCAGCGGGATATTTTCATGCATAAATTCAGGCAGTAAGTGACGACGGTTACTGGTTGCATAAATCACGAAATTACTTGAACCAGATTGCAAAGAACCATCCAAGACACTTTTTAAACTACGATAATTTTCATCTTCGGCATTAAAAGCCAGATCATCACAGTAAACAATAAATTTTTCTGGTCGGTCAGCAATCAGCTTCTGGATTTTTGGTAATTCAGACAAGTCATCACGCTCAATTTCAATCAGGCGTAATCCTTGTTCGGCATATTCAGTGAGGAGGGCACGCACAATTGAAGATTTTCCAGTACCACGTGACCCGGTGAGTAGCACGTCATTGGCTGGAAGATTATTTAGAAATTGCAATGTATTTTGAATGATTTTCTCTTTCTGTTTTGCAATGCCTTTTAAATCGGCCAGCTCAATGGCTTTAAGCGTGTGAATGGGTTTTAGTTGACTATTCTGCCATTTATAGGCAAAGGCAGAAAAATCGGATTCAGCTTTCACTTCGGGCAGGCTTTGTTGGAGTTGTTGTAGCACAGTAGAGAGGGCATTTAAAATATCATCAGGTAAATCAATGCTAGCCATGATCTCAATACATCCTTTAAATTTTGTTCAAGATACTACCACTGTAAAAAACCCAGTCAAAGTAAGAAAAATGTTATAATTTGCCTGTAAAAGGAGATTTTCGCTATTGTCCCGTACTTCTAATCTGCTTAACTTAACAGCGGTTACAGATTTTGTAAGGCTAAAAAGAAACATAAGGGTGAGATAGAGCATGTTGTTAACAGATTTTCATACGCAGATGAATCCTCATCAGGCCTATCGCATTAAAAAACTTAAGCAGCAACTGAAAAATGCTGAGACGTATGATGAATGGAAGTATGTTGCCTTAAAGCTTGATGAAGAGTCCGGTGCACAGGAATGGAAACTGGACAATAGTTCTCCTTATTTTGATGCAGAAGTGATTGCGCACCGTTTAGGAAAGCTGAAACGTTATCGGTTGCACAAGCGTAGTCGGGATTTAATGCATATATTGCGTGAAGGTCTAAGCTATGACATTGCCAATATTGCCCATCCTTTACTGTTTATTGAAGCCTATGTGGGCACCAAAAAAATAATTGAAGACTATGTTGAAGAAGTCTGTAAATGTCTGGCTTATATCGCGTCGCAAGAATGCGAGTGTCTGACGCTAGAGGAAAAAATCCATTACTTTGAACACTGCCAGCGTGCCTATGGACAGCCGGCTTTAATGTTCTCGGGTGGCTCAACTTTAGGATTGTTTCATACCGGTGTCTGTAAGGCGCTGATGGAACAAGATTTAATGCCTAAGGTCATGTCCGGTTCCAGTGCGGGCGCCATCATGACGGCTATGCTGGGGGTGTCCAAACCTTCTGAATATACCGAGATTTTAAAAGGGAATAACTTTTTTACTGAAGCTTTTCATTTTCGTAAATTTCGTGAAGTCCTGAAAGGCAATGGCGGCTTGGCCGATGTGAAATATCTCAAGAATTTTCTGATTGAAAATCTGGGTAATGTAACCTTTGATGAAGCCTTAAAGATTTCTGGCTTACATATTAATGTAGCCGTAGCGCCTTATGATGCGACT
>CANQWW010000156.1 GCA_947627655.1 uncultured Acinetobacter sp.
TTTCATCAATTTCTTTTTCTTCTTTTGGAAAAACTAATTCTTTATCATAAATTGGATAATTACTTATAACAATTGATTCATTATCTTTTATTGGTAATTCATCATATATGGCATCAGTAACATATGGCATAAAAGGATGAAGCATTTTTAATATACAGGTAAGAGTATATAATAATGTACTTTGGGTTCCAATAGAATCTATATTAAATTTTGCCATTTCAATATAATTATCACAAAAATCATTCCAAATAAATGAATAGATAACACCATTTACATTATTAAAAGTAAATTTTTCCATATATTTGGTAACATCTTTAATTGTTTTATTAAGTTTAGATAATATCCATTTATCTATTTTATTTAAATTTGTTAAATTTATTTCTTTTAAAGATGCCGTATTCATTAAAACAAATCTGGAAGCATTCCACAATTTATTAATGAAATTCCATGTAGATTTTAATTTATCTTCATCAAATCGTAAATCCATTCCTGGTGCTGTAGAAGTTGTCAAATAATATCTTAAAGCATCAGCTCCATATTGATCAATCATATCCATAGGATCTACTCCATTACCTAATGATTTACTCATTTTTTGACCATTTTTATCTCTGATTAAGCCATGAATTAAGCCTATTGTCGATAAACTGGCCAGTTATTTTCGATGAAAAAAGCGCCGGAAATTCCGACGCTTTTAAAAGTTTTATTCTGTCTCACTGGAGGCTGTTTTTTGAATCTGCCGATGTGCAGAGTGCAAATATTCATCAGACTGCATTTCAAGCAAACGTGAACGGGTCCGCTCAATTTCAAAGGCCAGCTTCTCTCCCTGATAAATGTCGACAATATTATCTTCAGAAGTCAGTAATAACTTCACGCCCCGGTCATAGAACTCATCGACCAGATAGATAAATCGACGCGTGCCATCACTCAGGAAATCGGTTAAATGCGGGACATTGCTGACCAGCACGGTATTATAAATATTGGCAATTTCAATAAAGTCAGCCGGGCTGCGCGGTTTCAGACACAGTTCTGCAAACTCACACCACAATACATCTTCCGTATGCGCCACCGTTTCAACAATACGGTTATTAATGATAATCGGCTCATCAGATTGTTGCTGGGTCTGGGTCAAGGCGCTAAAACGCTGCGCCATCCAGTTTTTATGGTCATGTGTCAACGGGAATTTAAACAGTTGTGCCTGTTTCAAGACACGTAAACGGTAATCGACCCCAGCATCCACATTGAGAATCACACAGTTCTTTTTTACCAGTTCAATGGTCGGCAAGAAACGGTCCCGGTGAATTCCATTTTTATACAGGCCATCTGGGGCAATATTGGAGGTTGCAACCAGGGTAATGCCCCGTTCAAACAATTTTTGGAACAGATCGCTCAAAATCATGGCATCTGTCACGTTAGAGACGAAAAATTCGTCAAAACAGATCACGACAGCATCTTTATAAATCTGGTCTGCGACCAGATCCAGCGGATTACGCTGACCGGACAGCTTGTTCAGTTCACGATGCACATGCTGCATAAAGTGATGAAAATGCATCCGGGTTTTACGGCGAAATGGAATCGATTCATAGAACTGATCCATCAGCCAGGTTTTACCACGCCCTACACCGCCCCACATATAGACCCCTTTAGGCGCAGTCTGACGGCGAAAACGACGGAATGCTTTCTTGGAGGCCTTAAAGCGCTGAATTAATTCCACCCAGACACGGTCCAGCTCATGGACGGCAACGGCCTGTGCATCATCAGGCATAAACTGACCTGAAGACAGCGCCTGCGCATAGCGCTCCGCAGGAGATAAAGGACTAAAGGCATGGTGCTGATGTGAATTTAAGTCGGACATAAGGTTCATTACTTGTGTGATTCATAAAAAATTATAACGGAGAATACATTCCTCGCCATAACACTTTGGCATTAAAGCAGTGTGATTACTTACCATATTGACGCGGACTACGGCCAAACCAGCGTTTGAAGGCATGATTGAATGCCGCCGGTTCAGAGTAGCCCAGCAACTCTGCAATCATTTCAATTGAATACTGTTTATATTCAATCATTCTTAAAGCTTTATCCTTGATAATCTGTTCACGGATCTGCTTATAGCTGGTATCTAGCTGCTGCAACTGATGACGTAAGGTGCGTTCTGGAATATGCAATGCTTGCGCAGTTTCGGCCATACTCGGCATGACACCTGTTTGTAATTCCAGATAGTCCTGTACCCGCTGGATGAGTAAAGGAATTTCTTCATCTTCCTGCAAGCGTTGCAATTCAGCAATACATTTTTGCTCATACAGCCTAAATGTCATTTCATCCGCAGAAGGAATCTTGACCTCCAACACTGAATGATCAAACCAGAAGGCGGCCTGATCGGCAGCAAACTGCACCTGAGGGCCATAATAGTCATGATAAAGCTGTAACTGCTGCAAGTCTTGCGGTTGAGCAAAGGGCAATTCAATCCGCACTTCCGGTACGGAAAGTCCCATCATTTTATACAAATCCTGAATAAACTTGTAAGTACCAGAAATCTCGGCTTGGGCCACCAGTTGTCCCAATTGATCCTGCAGATTTTGCGGTCGATAACAAAGGGCAATATGATGCTCACTCTGACAGGTACTCATTTCCCCGGTCAGATGGGTAAGCTGCTGGAAGCGAATCCCTTGCAATAAAGCATCTTTCACCGTTTTGCTGGTAACCAGTAACATCAACAATGGCCCATAACCAGCCAAGGCATAATGCTGACCGATCAAGATGCCTTTTTCTGGCTCCACCCCTGCACCGACCACTTTCAGGACATCACCTTCCAGACTCGGATGGATAATCGAACTGGGATCAAGATCATCTATACGCAGCCCAATATTTTCCAGCTTATGCTCCAGCATAATGCCTGCTTTACGCATGCCCTGAATCAGGTACATCAGACTGAGGATAGATCTCTTCATTGGCATCTAAATTAAATCGTTTGATTTCTGTTTTACTATATATTGTACAAATTCTCTATTGCCGTTTTGATCAATTTTCTCGTTTTATAAATCATGGTAGATGGAGGAACTTTATCCTATTCTAATCCACATGAATGGCAGGGATTGCATCAGATGAAAACAAAACAGAAAAATCACTCGACTAAAATTGCGATTATTGGTGCTGGTTTCGGTGGAATTGCAATGGCAATTCGTTTGCAACAACAAGGAATTACTGACTTCATCTTACTTGAAAAGGCTAGCGATTTTGGCGGCACCTGGCGTGAAAATCAATATCCCGGCGCGGCCTGTGATGTGCAGTCCCATCTGTATTCCTTGTCCTACGCACCGAAGACCGATTGGTCACAACGCTATGCCGGGGCAGTGGAGATTTTTGCCTATATCCAGCAACTGGTCAAAGATTTCAATATTGCCGCATTTACCCAACTGAATACTGAAGTTAAAGCCGCACAATATGATGAAGCGGCTTGTCACTGGAAACTCCGGCTAAATGAAGATGAAGTACTTGAGGCCCAGTATGTGATTTTTGCCTCAGGTCCTTTACATGTTCCGCAAACTCCGCATATTCCCGGCATTGAACAGTTTAAAGGCAAAGTCTTCCATTCTTCCCAATGGGATCATAGCTATGATCTGCACGGCAAAAATGTCGCTTCGATTGGCACGGGCGGAAGTGCGATTCAATATATTCCGGAAATTGCACCGCAATGCAAACAGCTGTATGTGATGCAGCGTACTGCAGCTTGGGTGATTCCACGCGATGAACGCCACTACCATTCTCTGGACAAGCAACTCTTTGCTAAATTCGACTGGTTTCGCAAGCTGCACCGCATCCGCCTGTACTGGTCGAATGAATCTCGAGTCGTGCCGATTGTCAAACCCACTGTAATGAAATACACCCAGAAACTGGCAGAAGCTTATATTCGTTATCAGGTTAACAATAAAGAGATTGCCCGGAAACTGATTCCCGATTACATCATGGGCTGTAAACGGATTTTGGTCTCCAACAAATATTTCCCCACGTTTAACCGACCGAATGTCGAGCTGGTCACAGAGCAGATTCAGACGCTCACTGAAGACAGCATAATTACCGCAGATGGCAAGCAACGTCCGATTGACTGCCTGATTTATGGCACAGGCTTTATTACCGATCCACGTATTTATCTGAAAAATTTTGAATGTACCGGTTTAAATGGCATCAAACTGAATGAAGTCTGGAAAGATGGCGCGGAAAGTTATTATGGTATCTGTATCAAGAATTTCCCAAACTTGTTCCAGCTGCTCGGTCCAAATACGGTACTGGCCCATAATTCGGTGTTATTCATGATTGAATCGCAGGTGGAATATATCCTGCAACTGATTCAGATGGTGGAGCAATCTCACACAGCAGCCATTATGGTCAAAGAACAGGTACATGATCAGTTCAATGTATATGTCCAGCATATGCTGGATCATACGGTGTGGCAGTCCGGTTGCATCAGCTGGTATCAACAGCAGGGTGGTAAAAACTTTGCGCTCTGGCCAACCTATACCTGGAAATACTGGTTAAAAACCAGATGGGCCAATTCCGCGGATTACCATTTGCTGAGCAAAGCCCGTTAGAGAATTCAACACATAGCCATGAAGCGATGGCATAATTGCATGAATTCTTCAGTTTTTTAGCACCTATGCAATCCTTCTGGCTGATCTTCCAACTTTTATTTTGTCTGGCACTTGGTTTTTCCTTGGCTAAAAAGCTGCCGCCCAGCTTTTTGAAAATTGCTTTTGCAGTACTGCCCTATTTTAGCTATGTGCTGCTCATTGCCATTGCATTTGAGTTCACCGAAATTCTGGATGAGTTACAACACCCCTATCAAATCCTGAGTACCTCTTTGAGTATTGCTGCACTGACCTCACTGGGTGCTTTCGCCTGCTGCTATCTGCTATTTAAATGGGCGGGTTATCAGCCTTCAAGTGGACGCGTCTCGGCTGAGTTGGTCATACGTTCGCTGATCAATATCAGTTATGCCTTTATTGCTTTAGCATTGGGCTATGGTCTACATCAACTCTTTACCCTCTTTGACCTACAGGTCAATATCAACACTTGGCAGCTACTTTTAGTCTTTCTATTTCTGATCGGACTAGATCTTGCTTATTCACCACTTGACCGCTCCTGGCTCAACTGGAAAATATTACTGGTGCCCCTGGGCTGCATTACCGGATCGTTATTAGGTGTGCTGTTGTATGCCAGCTGGCAAACACAGATTGCCCCTCAAGATTTAATCATGCTATCGCAAGGCTATGGCTTTTACTCGATGAGTGGCATTGTCGTGACCGAACTTCGCAATGCCGAACTGGGCAGTATTGCCCTGATGAATGACCTTTTCCGGGAAATTTTTGCAATTTTACTCATGTATGGTATGGGCTGGCGCTATCCGCGTGCCGCGATTGCTTCAGCGGGTGCGACTTCCATGGATGTGACTTTACCGATGGTAAAACAGGCCTGTGGTAATGACTTTATTCCACATGCCATGTTGAGTGGGTTTATTTTATCGGTATTGGCTCCGGTGGTGGTGAGTGTTTTGGCGGTGATTTAAAAATCCCCCCAACTTTACTACTGTCCCACAATTTTAACCAGGTTTGTATTAAG
>CANQWW010000157.1 GCA_947627655.1 uncultured Acinetobacter sp.
ATCAGAAGTTTTAATCTTCATCACTGCCGATGGATGTGCATTCTACAGCATTTCAGATCCCTTGCAACACCTTTTTTCAACAAAAATCATCATCTGTTTATTTATTCTACAAAAATCGGGTTTTTTCTTATTTTTTGATTAAAAAAGGTACCGGATTGGCAAATTCACTTAATAATTTCTCTGTTTGATTCTGTTCCTGAAAGCGTAAAGCCCGGCAATCAATGTATTCCATATAGCCACCCTCCCCATTTTCCACCTGATCATTGATTTTAATCTGGTAGTGAAAACTTCCTACATAGCCTGCACCTATGCCAAATTTAAAATCCCCACGACTTTGTCCCTGTATCCAGATCCGAATGCCTGCTTTATTTTCATAACACCATTCAAATTCACGGGGTAGATACATTTTCTGGCCATTCGGTGTGGTAACCGCCGGATAGACACGCTGTACTTTAAACATAACCCGCTGATCAAACATTTGTGCCTGCTGACTCTCCAGATCCTTTAAATAAATCCGGGATTGAATGATTTTATTAAAACTGTCACGCAGTTGAACCAGAATCATCTGTCTATGTTGGCTCAAATTAATCATTTGATAAGTTAACAAAGCTAAAGGCAGATAAGGAAACTTGAAACTGCGGGCATATTCAAAACTCCCCAAGCTCTCAATTTGATAGTGCTGATTTCTATATTGGATCGTGCCCTCACACCAGCAAGGAATCGACCAGTAATCAGCAAGGGAAAAGCGAATTTGGGTAAAGTGGGTCACCAGTTCAATCGCACTGATTTTCAAATCAACGCTAAGCTCATCATCCTGCCGGGTGAAATGAAACTCCGGAAATGCACTGTTCAACTGCTCACGTGCATAGAAATTAAAATTACAGTTTTCAAAATAGCATTGCTTTTGGATCGAATAATGATTCAACTGACCGACCATGTGCGGACTGCTACTACACATAACGCTGGCCGTATCCAAGGCATCGCTATGAATCGCATCGGGATTACAGAGTATCGGCACATTCGGCTGACCGATCATGCTAAAAAAATTAAAATAATGGAGTGGCGCAGGAAGATTGGGAA
This sequence comes from uncultured Acinetobacter sp., assembly GCA_947627655.1. Classification (GTDB taxonomy): domain Bacteria; phylum Pseudomonadota; class Gammaproteobacteria; order Pseudomonadales; family Moraxellaceae; genus Acinetobacter. The sequence goes on from CANQWW010000157.1 coordinate 1,081, forward strand.
TAACGAGACGTTGGTGAATGTATTTATATTTTTTATTGGGGCCATGACAGGCCAGATCAACCTGCGTAGCAGGAGTCTGATTCAGCTGTTTCGAACGATCTAGTAAATCTTGAAGAAACGCCATATCAGACTCTCCTGCAGACTAACTCACTTGTTTTTTGGCCATAAAAGTGGTGACAAAACCAGACAAGGCATAGATCACTGAAATCACCAGGATTCCAACTGGAATGTTGTAGGTCATCGCAGCGAAGATAAACACCGCAATCGGTAAAACAAAAAACGGCACACGTTTACGTTCTACAGTTTTAAAAGAATAATATTTGATATTGGAGATCATCAGCAAACCGGTAATCACAATCGCCACGGCATTGATGATCTGAACTACTGAATCCTGAATGTCGAAAATTTCTGGAAAATCCAGTCCGACCCAAACCAGGGAAATAATCATGATTGCAGCCAGAGGGCTTGCCACACCAATAAAATAGCGTTTATCGACTACGCCAATTTGCACATTAAAACGTGCCAGACGAAAAGCTGCACAGGCGGTATAAACAAAACAGGCCGCCAGACCGATACGGCCCAGTTCAGCCACGCCCCAACTGTACATTAGAATGGCAGGAGCGACACCAAAAGCCAGCATATCGGAAAGCGAGTCAAACTGCTCACCAAACGGACTTTGTGCTCCAATCGCACGAGCCACGCGACCATCCAATCCATCAAACAATGCGGCCAGAAAAATGGCATAAATTGCTTGCTGGAATTGTCCATTCATACTGGCAATGATGGAATAGAAACCTGATAACAACGCAGCGGTGGTTATCAGGTTCGGCCATAGGTAGATGCCACGACGTTTGACCTTTTGACCTTCTTGAGTATGCTCTTCTTCTTCCACCTCAAAGGTAATGCCATCAAATGGCAAATCAGTTGAAGATTCGCGCTCCGGTTTATGTATATTTGTCATTCTTGTCGATCCATGCTACCTATGAACTAGTTTATTTATTCTCTTATTCGCCAACCAACCAGCGAACTGCGGCGTGACCACCACTTTCCTGCATGCGCAAATGCGGGAATAACCACTGTAATGCCTCATCAGCATCTTCAGAGAATTTCCAAGGTGGGTTAATGACCAGCAAGCCACAACCGTTCAAGCCTACCGGAGTATCATCCGGCCATACACATACTTCACAAATCAACTGACGACGGATACCGGTTTTAAACATTTTCTTTTCGAAACGTTCAATCATGGCACGGTCTTTAATTGGATACCAAACAGCAAATACACCTGTCGGCCATTTTTTATAAGCGGCTGAAATCAGCTCGACCAGCTGCGGGAAGTCTTTACGCTCTACTTCATACGGCGGGTCAATCATGACCAGACCACGTTTTTCCTTCGGCGGAATAACAGCAAGCAAACCTTCATAGGCATCGCGTTCATGTAAACCGGCACGCTTGTCAAAAATATTCTGACGGAGCTGCTGGAAGACATCACGTTGCATTTCAAAAATAGTGGCTTGGTCGATGTCACGCATGCCTTCCAAGGCAAACCAAGGTGAACCTGGGTAAGCACCTTTACCGAAGTTTTCACGCATCTTTTCAACAATTTTTAAATATTGTTGTACCCCTTCAGGCGCATTGCGTTTAATTGAATCATCCAGCTTAACCAAGCGATGAATACCGTTTAAAAACTCACCAGACTTTTGCGCCTCTGATGTCGACAAGTCATATTTACCTGCGCCGCCATGCGTATCGATATAACGATATGGCTTATCTTTTTGATTCAAGCGAGACAAAATCTGAAGCAACAGTACGTGCTTCATGACATCGGCAAAGTTGCCTGCATGGAAGTGGTGACGATAATTCATGTTTCAATTATTCCTAAGATCAACCGCTATTTTAACATGAAAAACTGTTTCGTTCAGACACGATTCTTACATAGAATAGTTCGACTTCATTTTAGCTTTCTCGGTGCCGCTTTATGCCAGCAGTTCAACTCCCTCGCTCATGGTCAGTTGATCAAATTCTGGATGACCTGGATCAACAGGGTTTCAGTGTGATTGATAATGCCTATGAGCAGACCTATATGGAGGCGCTGATTGAAGAATGTACCCGTAATCTTGCGCATTTTCGCAATGCAGCCATCCAGAATGGCGTGGTCAGCGATATCCGCAGCGACCATATTCTCTGGCTCCATGAAGCGCTAGACGTGTCGCATCAGCATATTCAAACCCTGTATGGCTTGGGGCAGGAACTCAACCGAGCGTTCTATCTGGGCATTAAAGATGTAGAGGCTCATTTTGCCTGCTATAACGCCGGTGAGTTTTATGCCCTGCACCGGGATAACCCACAAGGCAAGAATGGCCGTATGATCTCGACGGTATATTATCTGCATGATGAATGGCAGGAAGACTGGGGCGGTGAGCTACGTCTGCAGGATAAAAATGGTCAGTGGCATAAGCTACAACCTAAACCGAACCGCATCGCCATTTTTCAAAGTGATCTATTACATGAGGTTCTGCTGTCCAAACAGCAACGTCTTTCGATTACTGCCTGGCTGCGCTCAGACAGTCAGCTGATTTAAAACTTTAAATTTCTATTTTTAGCCTCATATAGCCCTTATTGAGATTAGAGGACGGCGTTCATGCGACCAAACACCAAACAGATCATTGCCCGTATCGGTGAAACTGATCAGCTGTTTTTAAATGGCAATACTCCTGAATTGGCTCTTGAACGCGCCGATCTTCGTTTGCAACTGGTGACCATGAGCCAGATACGTCAGGAACAGCTGCATTTTCTACAAGAAGCGATTGTTTTGCTCGAACAGGGCCGGATAGATTTTGAGGAAATTCCCTTAGATCTTTATATTAATTTGTCTTTGCATCTGGCCAAGGCCTATATGATCTATTTTGAGCTGACTCAAGAACAGCATTTTGCCCTGATTACCCAACAGATTCTCAAACCGATGACCCAGTATGAGCATGCAGAAATTTACTTCTTTCTGGCCTATGCATCTGCCAGCAAGAAAGAGCCTGCCATGACCCGTCACTGGCTGAGCAAGTACAGCAAGATGCCCGTGTTTGACTTTGATCTGCTACAGCAACACCCGGCTTTTGATGAATACCGCCAACTGGACTGGTTTATGCAATTATTGCGTCGCCGCATGCATTAACCATATCCACCTCATCTGCCATTTAAAAAAGCCTCATTGATCTGAGGCTTTTTTATGTCTAGTTTAAATTTAAGCTGACCTTAGCACCTTTGGCCGTTGCGCATCCATATGCAGTTGCTGATTAAGCTCATCCACCCAAATGGCCCAGTCATCATCTTGCACCAGATGACTAATTAATAATGAGCGCTGCGCTTTATTCCAAAACGGCGCATCATGCAGAAAAACATGAGCCGGTAACTGGTGAGTACGTATATACAGTTCAATGGCAGCTGGACTATTCGGTAGACCGAGTTGAGAAAACAATAGTTCCAAAGACGGTTGCATTCTTCCGAGCATCTCGCCCTCCTTATATCAGTTAATTTGTAGTTATTTATATATTCAACTTATAACATAATTCAAAAAAAGCCTAGTCAAATGACTAGGCTTGTTGTTTCTTTTTGTACCTTATGGAGTTTAATTTGCGGCTTTATCACTTTCGAGATGAAGTAACTGATTTAACTTGTCAATAATGACAATCCACTCATCATCTTGATGCCAGTGTTCACGTAAAAAGGCACTCTGCCCTTCATTCCAGAATTCTGCATCGGGTAAAACCACTTTGGCATCGAGCTGATGCTCTTTCGCAAATTGTTCGATGGAAGCTTCATCTGATGGCAAGCCAAGCTGCTCAAACAGTAATTCCAGCGTGAGCTGTTGTTCCATAAGCATAAGTAGACTCCATTATCTTAGTATTTTCATCATTTTGTTAAATGATCAAGGCGTTGAGATTAAAAGCTTTAGCTTGATTTTCCACTGGGCATGCTACAGGAGCCTGAGCCCACTGCTTCACTATGGAGTTGTTCATTCAGCACATCCACCCACATGGCCCATTCATCATCTTTTTTCCAGTGGCTGATCAAGAAATCATGCTGTGACCTGCTCCAGAACGGTGCTTTGTGCAACGGTACATCCATGCCAATTTGATGCGCGTTAATAAACTCATCGATCGCTTCGGGACTGGACTCCAGCCCTAATTGTTCAAAAAAAAGTTCCAAGGTTGGGCGTTGTTCTAACATCTGGCTGTCCTCCACCTTTTTAGCTATGATCTTATTTCTACCTTAGCTTGCCTTATCCTCCAACTCAGTTGTCTCTCCTTCACAGCATGTTATTTTTTGTTCAAAAAAAAGGCACCCTATAGGGTGCCTTTTTCTAATTTAATTAAAAAATTAAATTATTTAATCATGTCAGCAATCGCTGCACGTTCTTCTTCAAGCTCGTTCAGCGTGAAGTTGATACGTTCACGGCTGAATTCGTCGATTTCAAGACCTTGAACGATTTTGTACTCGCCATTTTCGCAAGTTACAGGGAAACCGAA
>CANQWW010000158.1 GCA_947627655.1 uncultured Acinetobacter sp.
ACTTTAACTTTAACTTTAACTTTAACTTTAACTTTAACTTTAACTTTAACTTTAACTTTAACTTTAACTTTAACTTTGGAGTATTTTGTCTTACTTTTGACGAGCCATGAGAAGCATTGCTTCGCAAGACAAAACCCCTTTGTTGATCTGAGGACACTTCCTGAGCAAGTTTTAAGCACTGCTTTAAAGCTTGTGCAAGACAGATCAACGGGCGACATCCCTGTCGCCGTCACGTGAGTCAAATTACTTTTCTATTCTAAGTATCGAAAATATTTTACATCCTAAAAATAAAACCCTCTTTTTAGAGGGTCTTATATTCAGAGATATGACTTAACGAAGTCTTGATAACCAGTCACCAAGACTTTGGACAATCTGCACCAGAATCAATAAAACGATTACAGTCATAATTACCACAGACGTATCAAAACGCTGATAACCATAAGAAATCGCCAAGTCGCCAATACCACCTGCACCGACAGCACCCGCCATCGCCGTTGCACCAATCAAGCTGATGGTTGCAGTGGTCAGATTTAGGATCAGCGAACTACGTGCTTCTGGCAGAATAAACTTAAAAACAATCTGTATCGGGGTTGCACCCATGGCTTGTGCAGATTCGATAATCCCTTCATTGACTTCAAGCAATGAAGTTTCTACCAGACGGCCGATATAAGGACCGACATAAATCGTCAATGGAACAATCGCTGCCCATGTACCAATCGATGTGCCGACAATTAACTTGGTCAGTGGAATGACTGCAATGAGCAGGATAATAAAAGGCAGGGAACGCAGCGCATTTACAATCGGGTTGAGAGCATGATAAATCACGCGATTTGGTAGAATCCCGTTTGGACGAGTGACCAGTAGAATAATCGCTTGAATAAAGCCCCAAATACAGCCAAACAGCATCGCAAAGAACACCATATGGAAAGTTTCTTGCAGTGCTGTCACGAACTGATCCATTGACAGCGAGCTTTTCCAGAATGGCGCAGTGATCGTGGTCAGCCATTGTACAATTAAGTCTCTCATGCTTGTACTCCTGCCTGATCTACTTGTACGCCGTTATCTCTAAGATATTGAACAGCAGCTGTGATTTGCGCGGGATCACCAAGAAGCTGAATAAACATCTGGCCAATGACTGAACCATTAATTTCAGTCATATTGGCAAACAGGATATTTAAACTGATATCAAACTGTTTAATCACCCCTTGAATCACAGTTTCCTGCGCTGAACTGCCCAAGAATTTTAAACAATAAATACTGTGATGATTCTGATTTTCCAGATTGTTCAGAATGTTTACCGGCAAGTTTTGTTGTAACACCGTCTGAATAAAGTTCTTGGTGGTTGGATGCTGCGGCTGACTAAAGATTTGCAGGGTAGAGCCAGTTTCAATCACATCACCTTTTTCCATCACGGCGACATAATCACACACAGTTTCAATCACATCCATTTCATGAGTGACCATAACAATGGTAATGCCTTGTTCCTGATTAATCCGTTTCAGTAGCTGTAGTACAGATTTAGTAGTTTGAGGATCAAGCGCTGACGTTGCCTCATCACACAGCAGGATTTTGGGATGATTCGCTAAAGCACGGGCAATACCGACACGCTGTTTCTGACCGCCAGAGAGTTCATCGGGGAAAGCATTGCGCTTAGATTTTAGATCAATAAAATCCAGCAGTTCTTCGAGACGCTTTTCCCGTTCAGCTTTACTCCAGCCAAGCAGTTTCATAGGCATTTCAATATTGGCAGCAACCGTCTTGGTCTGCATCAGATTGAAGTGCTGGAAAATCATACCGATCTGGGTGCGTTCCTGACGCAATGATTTGGCATCCAAAGCAGTAAAGTCCGTACCATTGATAATCACTTGGCCAGAAGTCGGGCGTTCAAGCAGATTAATCAGGCGGATCAAGGTGCTTTTACCGGCACCACTATAACCAATAATGCCAAAGATACTGCCGGTCGGAATCTGTAGATTGATCCGATTCAAGGCACGTAAGGTTTGACCCTTGAGCTCATACTGTTTGGAGATGTCTTTAAATTCAATCATAGTGTCAAAATACTGCATCACGAATAAAAAAACAGGCAAGTTATCCTTGCCTGTTCTGAATATTGATTATTGTATTACTTTTCTTCAGTTAAATACGTCACTGGTTTGTTGACCGCAACTTTAGTACCACCGAAGTTTTCATCAACATAGGCTTTCACAGCAGGAGTATGATACAACTGGCCGACTTTTTGAAGTACAGGATCATTTTGACGATCAGCAGCGACTGCTAAAACGTTGACATTCATTTTGGTGCTTTGATCAATGGCTTCGTAGTGGATTGCATCTTTCAGAACATTCAGACCACCTTCCATTGCCAGCGTATTTCCTAGAACAATCGCATCCACTTCATCTTTCACACGAACTGCGGTTGCCATTTGAATTGGCTTGATCACAATCTTTTTCGCATTTTCAGTAATGTCGGCAGGGGTGCCTTTGACCAGATCAAAGTTTGGTTTAAGTTTGACCAGACCAGCAGATTGTAAAAGTAACAATGCACGTGATTCATTCGCGCCGTCATTAGGAATTGCAATGGTTGCGCCTGTTTTAAACTCGTCCAGAGATTTTACCTTGCTTGAGTAAATCCCCATAGGCTCTAAATAAGTTGTAGATAGCGGAGCGATCTTTTGCGTATTGGCATCGTTATACGCAACCATATAAGCATAAGACTGAAATGCATTGAGATCAATTTCTTTATTGGCAACAGCAGTGTTCATCGCAACGTAATCAGTAAAGTTTTTCACGTCCAGTTTGATGCCAGCTTGCTCGGTTTCAGGCAAAGTCGCAATGTAACGCCATACGTCCGCATCAGAACCTGTAGAGGCCATAGTTACCGTTTGCAGTGCAGCAGAGTCTTTGTTTTGCGCTGCATCCGTTGCAGGCGCTTCTTGTTTTCCGCATGCAGTTAAAGTGAATACTGATGCACTGAGTAAAACGCCAAGTAGCTTTTTCATAAAGATGTCCTAACTCTTATATTGCTTAAAGTATATGCTTTTTAAGGAGATATTAAAGTGAAATTTTATGATCACCTTATGTACATACACCTGAGTAGCTTGCGTTTCCTGATGTGGATATGCATACCATTTCGCAATGATTTAATTCATTTTGATTGAGGGTAGAGCAGCTAAAGCCGTAATACACATTTAATCTGGAGAGAAGATTGGAATATGCATCATCTAAGTTAATTTGCTGCTCTAAATACTCGAAATCATAACAATTATTACTTATTCAATATAGTGGATAAAAAGTATTGACTTATCTTTATTGTGAAATACAACTGAGATGAAAATAATCAAAATATTAATAAATACAATATATTATTTTTATTGAAAGTAAGGCTGAGTTTTATATTGCTTAAAGATTGATCTTTATAAGATTTTTTAAGATAGAAATATAAAAAATGTATATAGATAAATTAAAGAAAATATCTGATTTTTGGGAAATTAAGAAAATTCTATCATTAACGAGATAAATCTTTCCTTTATATTAACTAAGCGAGCCAGTATCTGATCTTGGTTTTCTCAGTTAATGATACTGCAAGCTTGTTTTAACAAAAGGGAATATACAGATAATCCGAACGCTGTTTTTCATAGAGTACGTGTCTACACAAGATATGATCGGCAGGTACAAGCGGATGATCAAACTCTTCTACTTTTTCTAAACCAATATTTTGCATGACACGTTCTGATGGCGTATTGACGCATGCAGTAAAAGAAATGACTTTCTCGAGTCGTAGAGTTCTAAAGGCATATTTCAGTACCGCTTTGGCGCCTTCAGTGGCATAGCCTTGATTCCAGTATTGCGGGAGCAAGCGCCAGCCAATTTCAGGTGCATCGGCAATTTCAAGTTCAGATGGATGCACATGTAAGCCAATAAAACCAATAAATTCACCTGTAGCTTTGAGTTCTACGGCAAAGAGTCCCCAACCACGTGTATCAATTGCATTGCAAGTACGTTCAAGAAAAGCGGTTGCTTCAGTCGCATCGAGTTTTTTAGGGAAGTAGAGCATGACCTCATCATCTGCACACATTTGGATGAAGGGTGCAGTGTCGGAGTCTTGCCATTGACGGAGGATCAGGCGAGGGGTTTTGAGGAGTATCATATATGTAATAATATAATTTCTTTATTTTTATTATAAAAAAGAAAGTGGGGGTGTAATGTATATTTTTGAAATAATTATTCCAGGGACTTGGCTTGATTATGAGGATCGAGACTGGAGTTGGGAGGTAGAAAGTCAGCTCCGTTCTTTAGAAGGGCAATTTTTTGAAGCAAATTTAGCATTAAATCTTTTTCATTCAATAGATCGCCATGAATCGACTTCAAAAGATGATCGGCTTAGAGATACTACTAGAAGAAGTGAAATAAGGAAGCAAATTGAAGCCGAAATCATTCAAGAGGGCAAAAATTACTGGGATTATATGGATGAGATTAATTTAAAAACAGAGGTTATATTTAAAAGAGAAAAATGGAGTCAGGGGCGCCTACCTAGAGAATTTAATCATAATTTAGCATTTTTGTATGCACGAGCATTTTTATATGCTTTGGATACTTTTGATAAATTTCTTAAAGTCCTTTCTAACTATGAACGTGCTCCAATCGAAGTAAAAAATGCATATCAGAAAATGACGGAATATTTCCCCAATTTACGTGGAGTTAGAAATACAGTTCAACATTTAGAAGATCGATCAAGAAAATTGGGGGGTGGAAGAAATCCAAAGCCTTTGGATTTAAAGCCTGTTGACAATGGCTTTATAAATGCTCCAAATGGTGCATTAATATTAAATTGTTTAAATGGCTCTAAGTATGGATCAACTATGGCAGATGGTCATTATGGTGAAGTAGATGTTTCACCTGAATCAATGAATCATTTACAGACTATTTTGACAGAAGTCGCAAATTCTTTTAAATGGAAAGGAAGTCCTCAGCATAAACCTAGTATGTAGAAATTATAAAAACCCGCACACAGCGGGTTTTTTTTTACCTAATCCTTTACGACAAAGAATTAAGCATTTTCACGTGCAATCGCACGATAACCAATATCCTTACGGTATTGAACGCCATCGAACGTTACTTTTTCACAAAGCTCTAATGCTTTGGCTTGTGCTTCGCCAATCGTATTGCCCAGCGCAGTCACACACAGTACACGACCACCAGCCGTCACAATGTCACCATTCTCAAGTGCTTTTGTCCCTGCATGGAAGACTTTGGCATCTGCCATTTCAGTATTTAAACCTGAAATTACATCACCATTGCTAGACGTTTCTGGATAGCCTTTCGATGCCAGTACGATACCGACAGTTTTACGCTCATCCCAATCTGCTTCCGCAGGGAGGTTGCCCGCAATACCAGCTTCAACCAAGTCAACCAAAGATGATTTTAAACGCATCATAATCGGTTGAGTTTCAGGGTCGCCAAAACGACAGTTGAACTCGATCACTTTCGGTTGACCTTGTTCATCAATCATGAGGCCCGCATATAAGAACCCTGTATAAACATGACCGTCTTTTTTCATACCTT
>CANQWW010000159.1 GCA_947627655.1 uncultured Acinetobacter sp.
TCACCACCTTTTGGATTGATCCAAAGATGATAAAGGTCAGTTTGTACTGAAATAAGCTGCTGACTTACAGGTGCTGTTGCATCCGCGGCTTGCTGTGCTGGTACATTTGCTTGTGGCACATCAGACGCTTGCGTAGCGACCTGAGCATTAGGCAAATCTGCAGATACTTCCTGGGACACCACAGCAGTTTCCTGCTTCGTATTGGTTTCCGCATTTCCATAATCTTTTTGCCACGCCAAAATGAGCAAATATGCGACAACAAACATAGCCCCGAGAATTGCAATCCTGGCCCATTGTTGCATATGTATTACCCCAAGTGGTTAGAGTGATTTTGGTTCAATAAACGATCACGAAAGGGTACAGCAACGTGAAGCGTTTGAGAATCTATTTGCTGAAATGAAATAAAACGAATCGCTTTTTGGGGAACCGGATCATATCCTGAGCCACCCCACGGATGACAACGGCAAATACGTTTAGTAGCCAGCCACACACCACGTACAGCTCCATGTGTATGGACTGCTTCCAAGGAATATTGAGAACATGTTGGAATATAACGACAGCGGGGTCCCAGAAGAGGACTAATCGCAATCTGATAGAAACGTATTAACCAATGCAGTAAACGTACCATTGGTCATCTCTACTTTTGTGGGGAGGATGCTATTTTTGTATGCTTTTTGGCGAGACGGTTGAGTTTCTGCCAGGCAAATTGTAGTTGCTGGTGCAATTCTGCATTCGGGACCGTATCAATACCAGCTTTTGGCATGACCACAATATCCAGATCGCTGAGTTGCTGTTGATGCAGGCGAAAACTTTCGCGAGCAAGACGTTTTACTCGATTTCGTTCGTGCGCACGGCGCACTTTTTTCTTGGCAACAACTAAACCCAAACGGCTGTTCGGCTGTTCGGACGGTTTTGCAAGAAATAAGAAATGGGGTTGATGCACTTTAAAAAGCGCACCATCAAAGACACCTTTATAATCGGCAGCACAGCGTAATCGTAACCCTGTGCTAAAACCATAAAGTGCTGTCATAACACCCAAAGTCGGCAAAGCCTAACTGATTAAACAGTTAAGCTATGACGACCTTTTGCACGACGGCGAGCTAGGACTTGACGACCAGCTTTAGTAGCCATACGAGCACGGAAACCATGAACGCGTTTACGCTTTAGTTCAGACGGTTGGAATGTACGTTTCATATCGAAACTCCAAAAATGATCTTTCTATGAAGGTCCGCGATTTTAGTGCTCATTGCTTGAGCTGTCAATGAGAAAGCCGTTTTCTTTTCAAATAAGCCCTTGATCAGTACTTGCCTATTGTTTTTTAAATAGTGTAATCAAAGAGTAAAGAAAAAAGTTAATCACAATGTAATATATTGTTTTAAAATCAGTTTTAAGTTATTAACATCTATATCAACATATTTATCCACAACACTATACACAATTCAAATTTAATCTTTAGTTTTGAATTTAAATTTAAACATCTCAAGTTATCCACAGAAAACTCGTTTCTTATAAATAAATTCAAATTTATAAATTTAAATTTATTACTATTAGGGAGCTTTTTTTCTGTGGAAAGTGGTATTTTCTATTTTTTTAACAAAAACTTAGCATGTGGATAAAACTGTTATTATGATTTTTATACTTTGTGGATAACTTTGTGTTATATTTTATCCACAGCTTGCGGATAAACTTATCCACACCAGGTTTAAATTTAAATTTGCACATGAAAAGTGCTTTTTTGAGCGATTTCTGCGGAATTAGCCATGACAGATGTGGATAACTTGGTTAGAATGGCGACCCGCTTATGGGCGCGGCAATATCTTTACTTGAACAATGGAATGAATAGGGGATTCACATGCTTTGGACAGACTGCTTAAATCGCTTGCGACAAGAGCTCTCTGGAAATGTCTTCACAATGTGGATACGCCCATTGGTTGCAGAAGAGCTAGAAGATACCTTGCGTCTTTATGCACCGAATCCTTACTGGACGCGTTACATTCAAGAGCATCATCTAGAGCTGATTACCATTCTGGCAGAACAACTGTCTGAAGGGCGGATTCGTAAAGTCGAAATTCTGGTAGATTCACGTCCTGGCGCGATTCTGTCGGCCAGTGAGCAGCCTGCCACCACGACTGCTGCCTTGGAAAGTCCTCCTGCACCAGCGCCTCGTCCGAAAAAAGAGAAAGAAGAGACTGGCCGTAATAGCCGTAAACGTCAGCTGAATCCATTATTTACCTTTTCCCTGTTTGTCGAAGGTCGTTCCAACCAGATGGCTGCGGAAACCTGCCGCAAAGTGTTGACCCAGCTGGGCGCATCTCAGCATAACCCGCTGTTTCTGTATGGCCCGACTGGTTTGGGTAAAACCCACTTGATGCAGGCAGTCGGGAATGCACTTTTACAGGCCAAACCGAATGCCCGTGTGATGTACATGACCGCAGAGAGTTTTGTACAGGATTTTGTCAGCTCTTTACAGCAAGGCAAGGTTGAGGAATTTAAGAAAAACTGCCGTTCACTGGATCTGCTACTGGTTGATGATATTCACTTGCTGGCGGGTAAAGAAGCCAGTCTGGTCGAGTTCTTTTATACCTTTAATGCGCTACTGGATGAATCGAAGCAGATTATTCTGACATCGGACCGTTATCCAAAAGAATTGACCGAACTGGACCCACGTTTGGTGTCACGTTTCTCCTGGGGTTTATCTGTTGGGGTAGAGCCGCCAGATATTGAAACCCGTATTGAAATCCTATTAAAAAAAGCAGAAAACAGTGAGGTGGATTTACCACGTAACTGTGCCCTGTTTATTGCTCAGCAAGTCGTGGCCAACGTACGTGAACTTGAAGGCGCACTGAATAAAGTAGTGGCTATTTCCCGTTTTAAAGGCACACCGATTGATCTGGATGTGGTCCGTGAATCTTTGAAAGATGTGCTGGCGATTCGTGCGCGGACCATCAGTACGGAAAATATCCAGCGTGTGGTCAGTGAATATTTCCGTATTCCATTAAAAGAGCTGGTGGGGCCAAAACGCACCCGTATTTATGCTCGCCCACGTCAACTTGCTATGGGACTGGCACGTGAGCTGACCGGAGATAGTTTCCCGGAAATTGGTATGGCCTTTGGTGGTCGTGACCACAGTACCGTCATGCATGCCTGCGAGAAAGTTCAGAGTCTACGTGAAGAAGATCCGATCTTTAACGAGGACTATAAGAACCTGCAACGCCTGCTGCAAAGCTAAGCCAAAACGCTCAAATTCTGCACTTGCTATGCGGCTTTTTTTGCCGCATAGTACACTGCTAAAAACTTCACTTTTTCTATATTAATCTTCAGTTTTCAGAGGAATGTACCGTGCGTTTAAAAATCGCGAAAGAAAGCTTACTGAATGTTCTCTCACATGTCGTAGGAGCGGTTGAACGTCGCCATACCTTAAACATTCTGTCTAACCTGAAAATTCAAGTGACAGCGCAAGCATTAACCGTGACGGGTTCTGACTTGGAAGTTGAACTGGTAGCGAGCATGCCTTTGAACGAAGGTGCCTGTCTACAAGCTGGGGAAACCACAGTTCCTGCACGTAAGCTGATTGATATCTGTAAATCCCTGCCATCTGCTGCGCTTATTGATCTGCAAATCACTGAAGATCAGCGCTGTATTCTAAAGTCAGGTAATAGCCGTTTTGTCCTCGGTACCTTGCCTGCAGAAGATTATCCATTGTTATCTTCTGAAAACAGTCAGGGGACTCAGGTGAGCGTGACTCAACGCGAACTGAAACGTCTATTTGAAAAGACTGCTTTTGCCATGGCCGTGCAAGATGTACGTTTTTACCTGACAGGTACATTGCTGGAAATTGATGCGAACCAGCTGCGTGCAGTGACCACTGATGGTCACCGTTTAGCCCTGTGTGAAACCACGGCACAATCTACTGCAGCCCAGGCAATACAGGCCATTGTTCCACGCAAAGCAGTGGGTGAGTTGCAGCGTCTACTCAGTGTTGAAGATGATCAATTGTCTCTGCTGATTGGCCGTGAATTCCTGAATGTCACCATTACCGTGCCAAGCCGTGATAAAGAGCAGGGGGATACGACGGTACGTTTCACCACCAAGCTGATCGATGGTAAATTCCCAGACTACCGCCGTGTTATTCCACGTGGTGGTGACAAGAATGTGATTATTGCGCATGACGTATTCAAGCAATCCCTGCAACGTGTCGCGATTCTGAGTAATGAAAAATTGCGTGGCGTGTTCCTGAACTTTAATGCGGATTCTTTGCAACTGCGTGCCAATAACCCGGAGCAGGATGAAGCGATTGAAGATCTGGCGATCCAATATGCCGATTCACCTTTGGAAATGTCATTTAATGCCCAGTACCTGCTGGAAGTGCTCAGTGTATTGGATGGCGAAGATGTATCAATGATTATGACTGAAGCGAACCAGTCTGTGTTGGTACAAGATCCTGCTCGTCCTGAACAGGTGTATGTCGTGATGCCAATGCGCGTCTAAGCTCTCTTTAGGCTTTTTATTCTATGCATATTACGCGTTTACATATTGAACGTGTACGAAACTTAAAAGCGGTTGCACTCTACGGATTGCAGCCGTTTAACGTTTTTTATGGCCAGAACGGCTCCGGGAAAACTTCAGTACTTGAAGCCATTCACCTGCTGGCCAGTGGACGTTCCTTCCGTACCCATATTCCGAAAAACTATATCCAGAATGGGGCCAGCGATGCCATTGTGTTTGCCCAGTCTGAGACGGAAAAAGTCGGCATGCAAAAAATGCTCAGTGGGGAGCAGATCATTAAGCTGAATGGCGATCTGGTCGCGACTCAGGGGCAACTGGCCAAGCTGCTACCGTTGCAACTGATGGATCCACAAAGTACCGATATTATTGATCATGGCGCCAAGCCGCGTCGCCAGCTCTTGGACTGGTTGATGTTCCACGTGGAACCTGAGTTTTATCATGCCTGGCAATATTATTCACGTGCCCTAAAGCAGCGCAACAGCCTGCTGAAATCCAAGCGTTATCTCAGCTTGGCTGAACTGGAACCGTGGAACCAGATGCTCAGTCAATATGGCGAGATTTTGCATGCCCAGCGTGTCGCTATCGTGGAACAATGGAAGCTGTTTTTTGCTGAAGATTTACAGCATTTACTGCCTGATCTGCAGATCAGTCTGGACTACAGCCCGGGGTTTCATGAGGATACTGGTCTGCTTAATGATCTGATCAATCAGCATGAGCGTGACTGCGAACGACGTTATACCGAATATGGTCCACATCGCGCAGATTTGCGCCTAAAGACTCCTTTGGGAGATGCCGATGTGGTCCTGTCACGCGGGCAGAAAAAGCTACTGCTGATGGCATTAAAACTGTCGCAAATTGCAATGCTACATTCTTGTAATAAGGAAACTGTGGTATTATTAGATGATCTGACAGCAGAATTAGATTTAACCGCACAACAACGTTTAATTGAGCGATTGAGCCAACTTGGTAGTCAAGTTTTTATT
>CANQWW010000160.1 GCA_947627655.1 uncultured Acinetobacter sp.
CGCAAAAAGTTGATTTAACTTTTCAAAGGGATAAGGGTGCAATAAAGACAAGCTAGAGTTCATGAATGAGTTACCGCGTGTTAATGAGAGTGTTGACTGCAAACCTGATGAGATGCTTCATCCAGTGCGGCTTTTAAGGCGACTGAAAATTCAGTTGATTCTTCAGGGGTCATAGGAATGCCTGCTGTCTTGGTGACGAAGAAAATATCTTCGGCCCGTTCGCCAAGGGTGGCAATTTTAGCAGAATGAATGTCGAGGCCACGCATCATAAACAAACCACCGATTTTGGCCAGCAAGCCAGGTTGGTCTAGTGTGGCGATTTCTACCATATTTTGGTTAAGCACCGGATTCAGATGGATATCGACCGTATTTTCAATATCAAAATGGCGCAGCTGACGTGGGATGCGGCGCTGCATCAGGCCTGGATATTTATCGGAATGACTCAAGGCATTCTTCAGCGCATCAATGACTTTTAATTCACGTTCCGGATCGGTTAGCAGTGTACCGAAACGGTCGAGTACCACATAGGTATCCAGGCTGAATGCCTTGGCTGCGGTAATAATGCGAGCATCCTGAACATCTAGGTTCATACGGTCCAGGATGGCCACGGTGGTGGCAAACAGATTCGGTTTATCCTGGGTGTAGATAAAGATCTGGACGGCATCTTGGGAGAATTTGTGATGTGCTCGCATCAGTACCAGAGGTTCAGGATTATCACCATGCAACAGGATGGCACGGGTATGCCAGGCAATTTCATCTGGAGATTCCTTCAGGAAATAATCATCCCCCAGTTCCTGCCAGACGGTTTCCACGTCGTAAAGAGAAAAGTCCTGGACCAGGAGTTCACTCGCGGCGAATTTGGTGTCTTCGATC
The DNA here is from genome assembly GCA_947627655.1 of uncultured Acinetobacter sp. Taxonomy (GTDB): domain Bacteria; phylum Pseudomonadota; class Gammaproteobacteria; order Pseudomonadales; family Moraxellaceae; genus Acinetobacter. The sequence continues at coordinate 874 of CANQWW010000160.1, forward strand.
AGCATCTGATAGTCGACCGGACGACCGAGACCAGAACGAATCACATCACGTGCATTGGTATACAATTGACGCATTAAGGAGGCACGCCAGGTATTCCACAGTTTGGGGTTGGTGGCGTTAATATCCGCAACGGTCAGGGTATATAGATAGTCCAGATGTTCCATATCGCCCATTTTTTCGGCAAATTCTTTTACGATGTCTGGATCGGAAATATCCTTTTTCTGAGAGGTCACCGACATCAGCAGATGGTTTTGAATCAGCCAGGCCACCAGATTGCATTCGCGCTCCGTAAAGCCATGGGTACGGCAAAACTCAATCGCATCGGCTGCACCGAGTTCGCTATGGTCACCGCCACGGCCTTTGGCAATATCATGGAACAGCGCAGCCAGATAGACAATATCACGACGGCCCAGACGCTGGAATACCGAGCTTACCACTGGGAAGTCGCGGGCAAACTCTGGCTCTTTAAAGCGGTTTAAATTGCGCAGCAGCAACAGGGTATGCGCATCGACCGTATAAATATGAAACAGGTCATATTGCATTAGACCTAAAATCTGGCCAAATGCGGGAATATAGTTACCGAGAACGCCGTAGCGTTTCATTGCCACTAAGGTTTCATACAGGCGATAAGGCGAACGGATAATGGCCATAAACAGGGCTTGATGCACCGGATTATCGCGATAATTCTGATCAATACGTTTTGCTGCAAGAATTAGCAGACGTAGGGTACGGGCACGAATGCCTTCGATCTCTGGACGGTTGGCCAGCAGATAAAACAGCTCCAGAATAGCACTCGGGTTTTCGGAAAAAACCTTGTGGTGTTGCACCGCAAGTTTGCCATCGACCAACTTAAAGTTTTCGTTAATATCCTGAATATTGCGTTCATAATTAGGCAGACGCGGGGTAATCACCGACTCATTGAAATACGCCAGCAGCATTTCGTTCAGCGTGGATACCTGTTGCGCATTCCGGTAGTAGCGTTTCATGAACTGTTCAATCGGATAGTTCTGTGGTTGGCCTTCTTCACGCACATAACCAAATTTTGCGGCAATATCACGTTGATAATCGAAGAGCAGGCGATTTTCATCCCGTTTGGCCATACGGTGTAGGTGATGACGAATTTCCCACAAGAAGCTTTCGGCTTCTTCAAGCACTGCCAGTTCAAATTCAGAAATAAAACCAAGATGCACCAGATCGTAAATACGATTGACCCGGAAATGGCGCTTGGCAATCCAGCCGATCTGGTTGATATCCCGAATAGCCCCTGGCGCATTTTTAACATCCGGCTCAAGATTGCTTTCAGTATTATTGTGCTGGATATAGCGTTTATGTTGCTCATCCATTTTGGCATCAAAAAAAGTCTTGTCGGTCCAAGATTGAGACACGATCCGACGCGGCCACTTGGCCAGACCTTCGTTGCCAGTGATCAGGCGGGCTTCAATTAACGTGGTTGCAACAGTCAGGTCACTGCTGGCCTGATTGACACATTCATTCAGGGTGCGCACACTGGTGCCGGGCTTGAAATTACCCACATCCCAGAGCGAGGAAATAAACGTCGAAATCAATTGTTCCTGTTCAGCGCTAATTTCGTCCTCAGACAGGATCATGATATCGACATCAGAATAGGGCAGCATTTCACGGCGGCCATAACCACCGACGGCAAATAGGCCCAGATCGGTCTGATCGAGTTCAGCATGTTTCCACAAAAATTGCAGTGCTTCATCGATCAGATTAGAACGCGTTAAAATAATGTCACGGATCGACTCACCATTTTCAAAACATTCCTGTAACTGGTGTTCGACATCACTGCGCCATTCGTTAAGCGCTTGGATGTCATGGTTACTTTTGGTGTAATTCAGCAATGGCAGGGTATTGATCATGAACAGTCGTCCGTTTTATTTCAGCTTAGTTTTGGTTCACACTGACTTGTTGAGCCACCTGTTGCGCCAGTTCACGTGCCTGATCCGTAGTTTCAGCACGTGCAGTGGCCACGCCCATACGACGACGGGTAAAACCTTCCGGTTTACCAAACAGGCGTAAGTCAGTATTAGCATCAGCCAAAGCAAGATCCAGGCCAGAAAAAGATAGATTCTTGGCATCTGCACCGGCATAGATAACTGCACTGGCTGCAACACTATGACGCGTGGTATTTACTGGTAGACCCAGAATGGCGCGGGCATGCAGTTCAAATTCGCTTTGAAACTGTGAAGCTAAAGTGACCAGACCGGTATCGTGTGGACGTGGAGATACTTCACTAAACCACACTTTGTCGCCTTTGACAAAGAGTTCTACCCCAAAAATACCGCAACCACCCAGTGCAACGGTGACTTTATTGGCAATGCGCTTGGCTTCTTCTAAAGCTGCTGGAGTCATCGGCTGTGGTTGCCAGCTTTCCACATAGTCACCGGCATCTTGACGATGGCCGATTGGATCACAGTACGTCGTTTCGATGTCACCGGTTTGCGGATTTTTGGCACGTACCGTCAACAGGGTAATTTCAAAATCAAAATCAATCTGTGATTCGACAATCACTTTGCCCTGATTGACACGACCACCCGTTTGCGCATATTCCCAGGCTGTATCGACTTCATCAAAGCTTTTCACTCGTGACTGGCCTTTGCCTGAAGAAGACATCACCGGTTTAACAAAATTTGGATAACCGATGTCATCACATGCCGCGCGGAAAGACTCCAGAGAGTCAGCAAAACGGTAAGCCGACGTTGGCAGACCGAGCTCTTCAGCCGCCAGACGACGGATCCCTTCACGGTTCATGGTCAAATTTACAGCTTTCGCGGAAGGAATCACCGTTGCAATATTCTGCGTTTCAATTTCCACCAGCACCTGCGTGGCAATCGCTTCAATTTCCGGCACAATCAGGTTGGGTTTAACCTGTTCAATCAGTTGACGCAGCTCTTCAGGATCAGCCATATTTAGCGTATGCGATTGATGCGCAACCTGCATCGCTGGAGCATGGTCATAACGGTCAGCAGCATGGACTTCCACACCCAGACGTTGCAGGGAAATGACGACCTCTTTACCCAGTTCACCTGAACCCAGTAATAAGACCTTAAAGGCAGAAGCTTGTAATGGGGTACCGATCGTCACGCTCATGTATATCGTCCATGCTTGATTTTATGGACTTTTAGCATAGCAGAACTGTGTGACAAGATAAGCTGAGTTTCATACAAAATTGTGATATTTACCAGCAGTTTTATTTATAAAGTTGTCAGAAAACTCTGTTTTGAATCAGGCCGGTTATGGTGAGAAAGCAAGAATATGATTTAAAAATATTTTATTGGTTCGATCTTGCTATTGCCTGGCACTGAGCTGAACTCAAGCTTTATATGGATGCTAGTTTTTTTCAAGAAACAATAAAAAAGGCCTATGCCTGAATGTCGCATAAGCCTTGATTGGCTTTAATTGTTAAAAATGAATCGGCACATAGGTATAGACCAGGCCATAAGTCAGTGCAGCCGTTAAGGTGGCCATCACAATCCGCCTAAATTTAAAATAAAGCACGCTCAATACAATAAATCCGGCCAACATCGCCACACTTTTATTGGGCATTTCCAGTAAAGGCGGTAAGGTCGCCACCACCAGCATGGCACTGATTGCAGAAATCCCGATCGCACCCAAAGCAATTTTTAGCCACAGCGCGCCACGTTTTTGTGAGGATTGCTGAAACTTTTGCAGGACAAAAAAAGGACCAAAACGTGAAGCAAAATTGGCAATACCGACCAGAATGCCGACCAGAATAATTTCTAGATTCATTGCTCATCTCCTAGATATTCAGGGTCGGGGCGTTTTAAAACATAGTGTTTGAATAGCCCCGCGAGAATGCCCGAACTGATCCCGATAAAGATGGCTGCAGACAGATCAAGCATATAACAGGCCACCGCTGAAACCACAATCGTCACGGCAACGACAAAGGTATGTTTCTTTTCAAAAGCTGCCAGCAGGAAGCTGAGGAATAAAGCCGGTAACAGGAAGTCCAAAGCGGCCTGTAAAAATTGCGGTAAATTGCTGACCTGATCGGCAAACAGGCCGCCAAGAAATGAACCAGTGGCCCAGGACAGCCAGCTAAACAGGCTTAGACCCAACATCCAGGATTCGGACCATTCCTGACGGCGTTGGGAAAGCTTGATCATCCCTGAGGCAAACACTTCATCGGTCAGTCCCCAAGCCCAGATGGCGGTTTTCTTTAGATTAAGCCGATCCTGAATTAAATTCTGTAGCGCAGGGCCATAGAGCAGATGGCGGATGTCGAGTGCAATGACGGTTAAAGCGGTCATCCAAATCGAAGTACCGCTGCCCAATAAAGCCACGACGAGAAACTGGCTAGCACCGGCATACATGGAGCAGGAGAGGAATAAGGCTTCCCAAGCTGTAAAGCCGAATTGAGTGGCTGAAACGCCAAAAGCAAACGACACTGGTAAATAAGTCCAGATAATGGCTTGGCTGTCTTTTGCACCTTGCCAGAAGCCAGCAGGTTGCGTAGCGAGTTGATTCTGTTCAGACACGACACACCTTGAAGGAGA
>CANQWW010000161.1 GCA_947627655.1 uncultured Acinetobacter sp.
AACACTAGGTTGGTATACGCCTAGTGAAGTTATGGCTGGTTTTTATACTGTTGCACTTGCCGCTTGAATCCGCCTTTAATAAATGGCCGAAATATATAATTGATTGATTTATATATATTTATTATTTTTCACAAAGCAAAAAGCAGGAGGTTTATCCTGCTTTTTGTATAAATACAGCGCAAATTAGAACTTCATACTGATACGCGCCCAGTAATTACGCCCCATATTATTAAATTGTTCATCAGTAGGTAGTCCTGTACCCGAAGCCCCCATCTTATTCAGGTGCTCGGTATAGGTTCGGTCAAAGACATTATCGACGCCTACCGATAAGTCAACTCCCTCCATTACATGATAGGTTCCATTCAGAGACAAGGTACCAAAACCTGCACTTTTCTTGTGGTCATAGCCAACAATATTTCCTTCGCGTTCACTCATACGGCTTTGGCCACCTACCATGCGCCAGTAAGCACCTAAGGTATAACGGTCTTGAATATAACGAAGATTCACACGCCCTTCTAAAGGCGAGATCTGTGGCAACGGGGTATTATCCGTCGTGTTTTCACCCCAGGCGTACATGGCACTGATGTCTGCTAACCAATGATCTGTAAATTGATAGCCAATTCCCGCTTCTGCACCTGCAATCACTGCGTCGACATTACGTGAATTCACTGCATTGCCATGCGCATGACCTGCACTTTCGCTATGTTCAGCAGCTGGCATCTGCATACTTGTACTATGGGAGTGATGTTGTTCTTGAGGATATGACATCAGAATAAAATCCTGAACAACGCCTGCATAAGCCGATACCCATGAGTTAAAGGCACCATGCTGATGTTGATAGCCTAGATCAAGCTGTAAGGTTTTTTCTGTATCTAATTGCTTAAAAGTATGAGCACTCACGCCATGATAATTGGTTTTAAACAATTCCCAATAATCTGGCATACGTTCGACATAACCTAAACCGATATACGTTTTACCATCATCATGTTCTGGATGATGATTTTCAAAACGTAAAAAGGCACTTGGTAATGTTTCTTTACGCTCCTGATCAGATTGGGTCGCATCAACCTTGACCCGATCTAAGCGAATACCTGAAACCAGCTTGTTGTTATCACTCAGTTGATAGCTCATTTCACCAAATACACCTACAGATTGGAATTCCATATCCTTGATACGTGGTAAATCTTGATAAGCAATATTATTTTCTGTGTCTGTCTTACGGGTGCTATGCTGATTATTCTGAGTATCTATTCCACTCACAAGTTCGACTTTATCCCATTCTTGAGTCATAGCCACACGCGCATTTAAAGTCTTACGTGATACGTTGGTTGCCGTTTCATGTGGCATCATCATGCTCGGCTGGAACGTACGTAAACTATAATTATCCATGACATGGTCATTAAAATTATAGTTCACCTGCCCTTCAATCTTTTTAATTACCTCAGTAACGTTGTGTTTTTCTACACGTAGTCCCAGACTTTCACGAGCGAATTTAGAACCATCCATCATCCGGCCCGCATAAACAGCTTCACCATCGGCTTTACCTGCTGTCATCTCAATCCAGGTATCTTCATCTGGCGTCCAGCCCAGCACCAGGTCGGCATTCCAGCGCTCCCAATCGGAAGGAACCGTGGTGCCATTCCCATCTTGATAGCTATTGGAGACAGAACGGTTAGTGTTCAAACGGACATAAGCTTTTTCATCGCCCGCTGCCACTTCAATATTTTGATCTAAACGGCCAAATGAACCCACAACCACACTGGCTTGACCACGATAGTGTTGATCTTCATCAAATTGTTCCGGGCTACGCTCAAAAATTACCGTTGCGGCTGAACCAGTATTGGCATATTGCACGGTTTGCGGGCCTTTAATCACCGAAATCCGGTCATAGCTTTCTGGAGAAATATATGAAGTCGGCGAATCCATACGGCTTGGACAAGCACCGAGATTTTCCGTGCCATCGGTCAGAATTTTAATCCGCGAACCAAACATGCCACGGAAGGTTACGTCGCCATTGGTACCCGCACCACTATTGACCGCACTAAAACCCACAATACTTTGTAAATAATCCGCACCATCAGTGGCCGGGACAGGCTGAATCGGCTGTTTCGGATCGGCACGTACAATCAAACCATTAGCATCATTACCTGCTGCCGAAGTCACCACTATGGGAGCCAAAGTCTGGACTGGCATAGCATCGTTGGCCAGGACAGTTGAAGAATAGCAGGCAATACAAATTGCAGCTGCTAAAGGCTGTAGAAAAAATTGAGGCTGAGCCATTTCCATCTCACTAAATACATAAATTGAACACGGCTGGAGTCAGTCAAGACCCAAGCAAAAACAACGTGGATTTATGCAAACAGTGGTGGCGCCCTACTCTGAGGTAATAAAAAGAGTTGCTGAAGAACAAACCAGACATGCTTAAATGCTTTGGAAAAAGCAATTAAACGCACCTGAATCCGATCCAGTACTTCTTGAATTTCTAGCGCGGGTGGCAAGACCAAATTGCCATATACGGTACAGTATTGGCACTGATGGCTGGCATCATGCTGATGTTCGGCAGTTGCAGTAGAAAGCTCATGCTGGTCAAACACGGCATGAGACTGGGAATGATGGTCGGAATGTAGAGAAGAGGGGGTTAAAAGTGCACGCGTGATGGTTTCACAGACCGGGGTAACCTGATATTGCTCCGGCAACAAAGGCTGTAAAAATACAGCAATCTGTAAAAATACGGCTGCAAAGGCTAGCAGCAACCCACCACGTAATACCATAGGCACTAGGCAAATCGTTAAACCTGTTGCCAGTATAACAAAGCCCAGTCAGAACTGGGCTTTAAAAAGCTATAAAGAAGACTAAAACTTAACGTTTTACAGCGACTTTAGCCTTATCACGTTGACGGGTGGCTTTTTCGATTTTCTCACGGGCACGTTGACGTTTCAGTGGCGAAAGATAATCGACGAAAAGTTTACCATTCAGGTGGTCCATTTCATGCTGGATACATACCGCCAAAAGTCCATCGGCCTCAATCTCAAAGGCTTGACCTTCCAGATTAATCGCCTCAATTTTTACGCGTGACGGGCGCTCAACTTTATCGTATATTTGAGGAACTGATAGACAGCCTTCTTCGTATGGCTGTGTTTCTTCAGTCAATGGTGTAATTTGGGGATTAATAAACACCATCGGTTGGTCCTTATCTTCAGATAAGTCCATGACAATCAGCTGAATATGATGATCAACTTGAGTTGCAGCTAAACCAATACCCGGTGCTTCATACATGGTTTCAAACATATCTGCAGCGAGCTGACGAATTTCATCAGTCACCGCTTCGACTGGTTGTGCAATGGTACGAAGACGGGGATCCGGGAAACTTAAAATAGGTAATAAGGCCATACTGCGTCCTCAATTATGCCATTGATCAAAAAAACCAAATGAAGGAATGCTTCATTAAAAATTGTGTGTAAGATCGTTATTATAACGCAACTTACATACATAATTTTAGGAATTATGATAATGAAAAAGGTTTTGAAGGGCATACCATTTTTTAGTGCCTTGGGGTTTAAACATCAGTTGCTTGCGCTCACAGTTTGTGTGGGTGTCAGCATGGGGACCATTTCTACCACCAACGCAGCGCCAGCGCGCAATGTCAATCCACCCAGCCTGCAAGCTGCTGCACCCAATGTGTATGTGGTCAAAAAAGGCGATACCTTATGGGATATTTCCAAACGTTTTCTAAAAAATCCAGTACGCTGGCCAGAGATTTGGGCCAGTAATAAACACGTGAAAAATCCTCACTGGATTTTTCCGGGTGACCGTCTGCTAATGTGTGACTACCAGGGTCGCCCGATTATTGGCAAAGATGAAGGTGATGGCTGTGAAGGTATTATCAGCCGCTACTTGGGCACGAATAAATTACAGCCTCAGATGCGTGTTGAGTCACTCAACAATACCATTCCGGTGATTCCTCTGGCCCATATCCAGCAATGGCTGGAACGCTATACGATCATGGCACCGAAGTCAGTTGAAGGCACCCCGTATATCCTGGGCACTGCCGATCAGCGCGTGCTGGCCGGTAAAGGACAAAAAGTCTACACCCGTGGCAATGGTCTGGAAGTCGGCCAGCGCTATGCGGTATATCGTGAAGCTGAACCCTATGTCTTTAGCGATGCCAATGGCAAAAAATATACGGCTGCACTTGAGCTACAACAGGTGGCTTCGGGGATTGCGGTACGCGGTGAAGGTGACATTACGACGCTTGAGCTGACTGACAGCTATAATGCTGAAGTCCGTCGCGGTGATCGGGTATTACCAGAATATGACCCAATGCTGCCGACCCTGTTCTATCCGGTCAATGCGGAAAATATTACAGCGGGTGGTCAGATTATCCGTGTTCTGGGTTCGATTGGCACTGCAGCACGTCATAGTGTGGTGACCATTGACCGGGGAACTGCACATGGCGTGCAGTCTGGACATGTATTTAGCGTGAATCAGCAAGGTGAAGTGGTGACTGATCCCCAAACCAGGGAACGTGTTCAGCTGCCGGGAGAACGTATCGGCAATGTCATGGTCTTCAAAGCCTTTGATCAGCTCAGTTATGCCTATGTCCTAGACAGCGAATTACCGATCAAAGTTGGTGCCCGGATTCAGCCTCCTCTGCTAGACGAATAATCTGTATAACAGCGAAGATGATGTTGTTCGCAGCATCATCTATCCCCATATTTACAGTTTCTTTATAAAAATAAGAAGACATTTCGATAGGTCTCGCTATGCTGCAGTCGCTTTCATCACGCCAAACCGACATGATTCGGCTTTGGTATCTGGTCCAACATTCATTACCCGCTTTTTATAAGCTTTATCATTATTATGACAATCTTAGCCAAGCCACCCAGCCAGCGCAGCGAGAAACCTGGCGTAAATTAGGCCTGCATAAAAATCATCTGCAACGTCTGCAAGACTTTCATTTGCCCGAATCACAACAACAGTTTCAGCATTGCCTGCAACAAATTCAGCAGACCAGCGATTTTATTCTGCTTCAGGATGAACCTTCCTATCCGCAACAGCTAAATCATTATGACGATCGCCCACCAATCCTGTTCGGTCAGGGCAAAATGGACAGTTTGCTGCAAGCTCAAATTGCTATTGTCGGTAGCCGCAAGCCCAGCCATCATGGGCGTCAGATGGCCTATGACTTTGCCTACTATTTAAGTGAACAAGGTTTTTATATTAATAGTGGTTTGGCTGAAGGTATTGATAAAGCGGCCCATCAGGCAGCCTTACAACATCAGCGCACCATCGCGGTGATCGGTACTGGACTGGATCAGACTTACCCTGCGGCCAATCAGCCGTTGCGTGAACAGATTTTAAATTCTGGAGGTACC
>CANQWW010000162.1 GCA_947627655.1 uncultured Acinetobacter sp.
GTATAGACAATTAACCTGGCAATTTGAGCAGATCTTTGAGTGCATAAGCTGTTGCAGGGCGTCACGCGGACTCAAATTATCGACATCCAGTTCTTCCAGCATGTCGAGTACCGGAGAGGGTTTTTCAACTTCAACAATCCGTTCGACGATCGTTTCCATTGTTTCTGGAGCAAACAGATCGGGCTGCGGACTTTTCGTCTTGGCAGGCTGCTGTTTTTCTAGAATCCTTAAACGGTTCTGTGCTTCCTGGATAACGCTTCCTGGAATCCCGGCCAGTTTCGCGACCTGTAAACCATGACTCTGGCTGGCTGGCCCTTGCTGAACCTTATGCAGTAGAATCAGGTTACCATTTACCTCACGTGCGGTAACGTGGTAGTTATCAATACCCGGTTCACTCGCCAGTTCGGTTAATTCAAAATAATGCGTGGCAAACAGACAGAGACATTGAATACGGCGGGTCAGGTCCAGCACACACGCCCAGGCGAGAGACAGACCATCATAGGTACTGGTCCCACGACCGACCTCATCCATCAAGACCAGTGACTGACTGGTGGCATGATGTAAAATCTGCGAGGTTTCAGTCATTTCCACCATAAAGGTCGATTTTCCAGTCGACAGGTCATCGGCAGAGCCAATCCGGGTAAAGATACGGTCAATCGGGCCTAAGCTAACCGCTTGTGCAGGAACATAGCTACCACAGTAGGCCAGCAGGGCAATCAGGGCGGTCTGGCGCATGAAGGTCGATTTACCCCCCATGTTTGGACCGGTAATGATCGCCATGCGATGCTGATATTCCAGTTGGGTATCATTTGGGGTAAAAGCTGATTTACTTAGGGCTTCCACAACCGGATGACGCCCAGCCTGAATCTTCAGGCCAATTTCCGGACTGTATTTAGGACGTGACCAGTTACGTAAACGTGCCTGATGCGCAAAGTTACAGAGCAGATCAATCTGGGCGATCGCAGCGCTCATCATTTGCAGGCTGGCAATCTCCTGGCGCAGTTCATCCAGCAGCATTTCAAACAACATTTTTTCACGTGCCAGTGCACGAGATTCACTCGACAGTACCTTATCTTCAAAAGATTTCAGTTCCGGAGTGATATAACGCTCGGCATTTTTCAGGGTCTGGCGACGGATATAATGTTCGGGTGCCTGATCAGCTTGGCCTCGGGTCAGTTCGATATAGTAGCCACTCACCCGGTTATAACCAATTTTTAGGGTTGGAATGCCACTTTGTTCACGCTCCTTGATTTCCAGATCAATCAGGAACTGACCGGCATGATCGCGAATTTTGCGCAGTTCATCCAGTTCGGTATCAAAACCTTCGGCGATCACATTACCATCGCGTAACAAAACTGGCGGGTTTTCTACAATCGCTGCCATCAAACGTTCGTGCAGACCATGGAAATCGCCCAGTTCTTCATTGAGCTGTACCAGGAGTTGCGATTGCTGCTGGCTGACGATGGGGGTAAGGGCATGGCGTAAAAATGGAATTTGCGCACAGGCCTGACGTAATTGCACCAGATCACGGGGACGCGCACTACCAAGTGCAATACGGCTCAGAACCCGTTCGATATCGCTGATTTCTTTTAAGACCAGACGAACTGGGGCTTCATGGAAACCTTCTAGTAGGGCCTGTATCGCATCTAGCCGTTCATCCAGCAGGGCGGTATCACGTAGGGGCTGCATCAGGGTACGACTGAGCAGGCGGCCACCCATGGCAGTTTGACAGTCATTCAGGAGCTGGAAGAGGGAGGTTCCATGTTCAAATAATGGTTCAATCAGCTCCAGATTACGCCGTGTCACCGGATCCAGTGCAATAAAGTCCGAGCTTTGCTCCAGTTGAATGGTTCGGATATGCGGCAGGGCAGTTTTTTGGGTCTCTTTGGCATAATGAATCAGGGCCGCAGCGGCTGCTTTGGCCAGAGGTAAATGATCTATACCAAAACCAGCTAGGGTGCTGACGGCAAACTGGTCACACAAGGTTTTCTGAGCATTATTGAGGTTAAAGTCCACGTTTGGACGTCGGCTTATTGGCACATCCAGCTGCTGTTTCAGGTGTTCAACCAGTGACTGGTCTTGCAGATTTTCATCAATGACAATTTCACTTGGCATGAGACGTGCCAGTTCGATAGCCAGTTGGTTAAGGTCATAATCGATCTGCTGCACTTTAAAAATACCGGCGCTCAGGTCTAAGAGGGCAATGCCGATATGTTGCTGCTGCAAGCAAAGTGCAACCAGATTTGAGGTCTGGTGAGCCCCCAATAGAGCATCATCGGTCAAGGTCCCAGGTGTAATGATACGCACCACACCGCGTTCTACTGGGCCTTTACCTGTAACCTCACCGATCTGTTCGCAGATCACCACGGTTTCGCCCTTTTTCACCAGCCGAGCCAGATAGCCCTCCGCAGCATGATAAGGAACCCCTGCCATTGGAATCGGTTGACCATTGGCCTTACCGCGGTGGGTCAGGGTAATACCCAGAATCTTGGCAGCTTTGTGTGCATCTTCAAAAAAAAGCTCATAAAAGTCACCCATGCGATAAAACAGCAATGAGTGCTGATGTTGACGCTTTACCGATATATATTGCTGCATCATCGGGGTAAGTGAAGAAACATCAGCCAAGAGTTCCGAACTGGTCATTAAGAAGAAATCCTTTAGAAATATGGACAGGCCGAATCATAGTGAGTTTCAGGCAATGTTTATAAATAGAAATAATGTGCCCGAGAAAACCTGAATGAATAAGCCGTAAAAAAATGAAAGTTGTGCTAAGTCTAGCAAAATTCATTTTTAGAAAGAAAGAGATTTGCAGTTATGAATCAGACTTGCTTAAAAACTAGCTCAAAAGGGGGTGGAGCCGAAATATCTACCGGTATTGCTAGCGGTGGATTCTAGATCATCCAGAGTGGTATTACTGAGTACAAGCGGCTTGTTGATATACACATTTGAACTGCTTGCTTTTTAGAGCCTTCGCCGATTTTTTTATCTTCCTGCGCTATAAAGTCATTAATCCATTTCATGTCTGATATAAATGCAATAACCCAAAATAAAAAACCGGAGCTGAACTCCGGTGTTTTTAGTTGCTTACTTGTGCTTCGCTTTTCCAAGAGCTTACTTAGGATGGTATAAACCCAGCTCAGTCAGATGGAGACGTAAAATCCGTCTTAACTCCAATACCGCTTCAGGAGTTTCCTGAATCGAGTGGCCACCTTTAATGATTTTTTCAGAGAGAGCAGCATCCAGTTGAGCACTTTGGTATGGTACGACATCATCAGTGATGATGGATTTGTCCTGACTATTCGTGGTATTTCCCATGATGTTATGGAATTTAAAGCCCGGATACGGCATCACATCACGCGTCAACGCATTAAATTTGGAATTCTTGGATAAATCACTAGGGCCATTCTGGATCATGTCATGCCCAATTTCCTTAAGAAAATCATCCAGCCCGATATCGCCTTGGAGCGTGTCGGCAAATGCACCTAGAAATGCACCAGGCAGTTTGATAATTTTACGTGCAGCCAAGGTAAACCAGCGATCGGCATAATCGGTCCCACGATGCGGTGCTGCCAGAAAAATGGCTCGACTGAAATTAGGTATAGGCTTGATATTCAGACGTGCATTAAATAAGGGATTATTACGGAAACGTTCAATCCGACGATTATTCAGCAGCTCTTCTGTCAGCGGGATCAGGTTGGCATCACTGACTAGAAGACGGGAAATGACTCCGCCCATACTGTGTCCAACCAGTACGGCATCCTTCTTGGCTGAATCATTCGGATTAATCAGTTGGAAAGCTTGCTGAATCAGCGCATTGATCTGGTAATGACTTTCCAGAATTGGCATATTGGTCGAATAAAATACCTGCCACACTTGAAAGTTCTCACGCAGTACCGGATCACCCATCACATCGTTGGTTAAACGCATCCAGGCTTCAGGGCTGCTGGCCAGACCATGAACCAGGACCACTACTTTTTTCTTCGGATTATAGGGTTCCAGCATATACAGATGCGGCATGGTCAGGTTGTCATCCCGATCAATCAAGACCAGATAAGCTGCTCGTCCCAGATTGTTTTCAGCCAGCCATAGCCCATAAGGTGCAGAGAAGTTAGCCGCCAGAGAGTACGATTTACCGGCGACAGTGACTTTTTCATGCTTGTACGGGTCATATAGCTTGAGGTGAAATTCCGGACTGTTGATGATCTGTTCTACACTGCTACTGGACTTGGGTATGGCGGTAATTGTCGTCGCCAAATAGCGTGCCGCATGAATATTCGGGTTACGGCCTTCCTGATACTGATATTTGAGAGGATCGACAATGTATTTTTTATTCGGCGTAATACGTTTTTCTTCAGGTAAAATCACAACGAACTCTGAACCAAAACCGTCCCGACGGGTGATGGAGCGTAGGCCTGAAAAGTTCATGTTATAGGTCGACATGAGCTTTTCAAAGGACTGGTCTTTAATTTCCGGATAGTTTTCAAAATCTACCGTATAAATACTCTTTCCGACCTGAATCTGGCGGCTTGCTTCTTTGGATGGATGGCGTTCAGAATAGACATGGAACAGATGGGCAATCGCAAGGTTGTAGAAATCACGAATCTGAACTTGACGGTTATCAAAAATACGATCCTGTGGCACACGCTGGGTCTTAAACAGATAGGCATAGCTATAACGGATACTTTGATCCAGCATGGCCAATTGCTGATCCTGGCACTGCTCAATATTTTGTTTTTGCAGCAGCTTTTTTTCTTCAGATTGGGTTTTGCTCAAGAGACTGCTTTTACAGCTAGAGGAGTTGCCGAGCTGTAAAGACTTGGCCAGATACAGCTCACTGGCAGTAGATAATAATTCTTCATCCAGAATTTCAGGAATTTGCTTTAGCGTATCTACACAGTTCTGTGGTTGCTCGGTACAGATGCGTGCTTCACGGCCTGTCATGGACAGGACATTCAGGCTGGCTTCACTCAGCTTGTCACGGGTCAGGATGCTGTCACGCTCATTACTGATGGTGACATTAATCGCTTGCTCTTTGACGCTGACGACCTGACAGCCACTCAGGACGCTCCCCAGCAGGATTGAACAGAGAAGGAATGCTTTATTCATTTTATAGTGCATATTAATCTGAGCGCTCAGTAAAAAGATCGAAGAATGTTTTGTATTCTACTCATTTTTTTGAAAAAAAAGACTGCCGGAGCAGTCTTTTTTAGCATTCATATTATGAATCGCAGATTCAAATCTCAAGTGCGACACATTTGTAGTTAGTTGAAAAAGTTAGGTGTATTCGTAGAATCATTGG
>CANQWW010000163.1 GCA_947627655.1 uncultured Acinetobacter sp.
GGCCAAGGCTTTGGTCAATTCGGTTTTACCTACCCCTGTCGGCCCCAGGAACAAGAATGACCCGCTTGGACGGTTTGGATCTGATAAGCCGGCACGCGAACGGCGTACAGCATTGGAAACAGCAACCACTGCTTCATCCTGACCCACCACACGGTGATGCAGGAATTCTTCCATATGCAGCAGTTTATCGCGTTCACCTTGCAGCATTTTCGCCACAGGAATACCGGTCGCTGCACTGACCACTTCAGCAATCTCATTGTCAGTGACCTTGTCACGTAACAATTTTGGTGCCTGATTATCTTCAGCCGCTTCGATACGCTCCAACTGTTTTTGCAGCTCTGGAATCACACCATACTGATAACGCGCCGCTTCGGCCAGATCACCTTCACGTTGAGCCTTTTCCAAAGCAATACGGGCCTGATCTAGCTTGACCTGTATATCTTTATTACCTGCCACCAACGCTTTATCGGCACGCCAGATTTCTTCCAGCTCGCTATACTCTTTCTCTACCGTCGCGATTTGCTCTTCCAGATATTTAACTTCAGATTTCGCACCTGAATCTTCATCTTTCTTCACCGCTTCCAGCTGCATTTTCAGCTGAATCAAACGACGCTCGAGTTTATCCAAGGCTTCCGGTTTAGAATCCAGCTCCATTTTAATGCGTGATGCCGCTTCATCAATCAGGTCAATGGCTTTGTCCGGCAACTGACGGTCGGTGATATAACGGTGCGACATTTTCGCTGCAGCAATAATCGCAGAGTCCAGAATTTGTACCCCGTGGTGGGTTGCATAGCGGTCTTTTAAGCCACGCAGAATGGCAATAGTATCTTCAACACTAGGCTCATCGACCAATACTTTCTGGAAACGGCGTTCCAGAGCCGCATCTTTTTCAATGTACTGACGATATTCATCCAATGTCGTTGCACCGACACAGCGCAGCTCACCACGTGCCAACGCTGGTTTTAGCATGTTACCGGCATCCATAGCCCCATCGCCTTTACCAGCACCGACCAGTGTATGCAGCTCGTCGATGAACAGGATGATTTCGCCTTCATGTTTGGCCAGGTCTTTTAGTACCGCTTTTAAACGTTCCTCGAATTCACCACGATATTTGGCCCCGGCCAGCAATGAACCCAAGTCAAGCGACAAGACACGTTTGCCTTTTAGTCCTTCTGGGACTTCGCCATTGACAATACGTTGTGCCAAACCTTCGACAATCGCAGTTTTACCGACACCAGGCTCGCCAATCAGTACCGGGTTATTTTTGGTACGACGAGACAATACCTGAATGGTACGGCGAATTTCATCGTCACGGCCAATGACCGGATCTAATTTGCCTTGTAATGCCCGTTCAGTCAGATCAATGGTGTATTTATTCAGAGAGTCGCGTTGATCTTCATGATTATTGCTCATGACTTTTTCATTGCCTCGAATTTGTTGAATGACTTGTTTTAAGGTCTCAGCCTTAGCACCTACTTCACTTAGCAGGGATTTGGTTTTGCCTGTTTCGGCCAGCGCCAACAATACCCAGTCGGTAGACAGGAATTCATCCCCTGCTTTTTGGGCAAAACTGTCTGCCAGATGCAAGGCTTTCGCTGCCTCGGGACTCAGATTGATATCTCCGGTAGACTGGCTTAAAGTCGGTGCATTGCTCAGTGCAGTTTGCAGTTTATTTTGCAGATCACGTAAATTGGCACCTGCCTGTTGCAGCAGACTGCTATTGGATGATTCATCCAGTAAAGTCGCCAAGATATGAATCCCATCAATAGAGGCATGATCCTTACCCATAGCCAGTGACTGTGCATCAGAAAGGGTTTGCTGCAGGCGATTTGTAAATTTTTCAAAACGCATTATTGTTCTTCCTCACAACAAATTTTTAACTTAATTCATATATGGGAGCAGACACACAAATTTCAAATAAAAATTTTTATATATTTTTCAAAAGCTTAATTAAAATAAGAGAGAGTTCTCAGTATTAATATTGGTCTTCTTGGAAAATATTTCAAGTCAGCAAAAATAGAATTTTTAAAGAGAACATAAACAATTCATCTCCTATTCAATTTAACTGGCTTCTATAAGTGCTTCATATAAAAATAGAGAAACCTCTAGCGCCGTGTTAACCCTTCCATTCATTGCAAAACTTGAGTTAAAACCACGTTCTGTGTGCATCAATTTCTTTGGTATCTGCTGGTTGAAAAGCTTGTTGGGTGAATGACAAATCATACATCCATTATTCAGGCTAAACAGTGCTGGATAGATACGTACCAAAGTGAAAGCCTTTCCTCTGGTGTGGTTGTGCTACTCATCCATTTTCTTTGATCGCTAAAAGCTCAATCAATGCCAGATACACTCAGTATAAGCGCAAGCTCGGTGTTCTTTCGTTGCAATTGTGCAGCTACTCGCAGTCCCGCTTGAGCCGATACTGGTGATGAAGAGATATTTATTTCACGCTTTATTTTTATCAGATCATATTCACCCGTTTAGTTTTGTTAATGCAATAATTACTCTTCTCCTTTCAAGTCGTTTATCATCTGATTGAATCACTGACCAAAATAAAATGCTCTCACGGAGAGAGCATTTAAAGCGCCGACTAAAAAATTATGGGGCCGGGTTGGGCTGCTGGCGATGAATTGCTTCAATCGCTTGTAATACCTCTTCAGACAGATCTACGTCAAAGGCCTGAATATTTTCTTTCAGCTGGTCCAGGTTGGTTGCGCCGATAATGGTACTGGTGACAAAGAACTGCTGCTTGATAAATGCCAGGGCCAATTGGGTTAAGGTCAGACCATGCTGCTCAGCTAACAATGCATATTGTTCTGTCGCCCATTCGCTTTCTGGGTTGCTATAACGGCTAAAGCGTGAAAACAAAGTGACACGGGCATTGGCTGGACGTGCGCCATGCCGGAATTTGCCAGTCAGATAACCAAATGCCAGTGGTGAATAAGCCAACAGACCCACGCCTTCATATTGGGCAATCTCTGACATGCCTATTTCATAAGTGCGGTTTAACAAGTTATAGGGATTTTGGACACTGACAAATTTGGACAGGCCCAGTTTCTCTGCCAGATGCAGGAATTTCATCGTGCCCCACGGCGTTTCATTGGATAGACCAATATAACGGATACGACCTTTGTTAATTTCATCCTGTAATGCCGTCAGGGTTTCTTCCAAATTCGTTACGGCGCGATCATCCGCTGCTTCTGCATTAGCATAGCCCAGTTTGCCAAAAAAGTTGGTGGAACGTTGTGGCCAATGTAACTGGTACAGGTCGATATAATCCGTTTGCAAACGTGACAATGAATTATCAATTGCTGATGCAATCTCATCTGCCACAAATCGGGTCTGACCATCACGGATATGACTACCGCCTTGAGATGGCCCAGCAATTTTAGAGGCTAAAAACAGTTTGTCACGCCCCCCACGCGCGGCAATCCAGTTCCCAATCATGCGCTCTGTCGCCCCTTGGGTTTCTGGTTTAGGCGGTACTGGATACATTTCCGCAGTATCCCAGAAATAAAGGCCCTGATCGAGCGCATAATCAAGTTGTTCAAATGCTTCTTCTTGGCTATTTTGCTCACCAAAGGTCATGGTACCCAGACAAATCTCTGGAAGTAAAATACCGCTATCTGCAAGTGGTTTAAATTGCATGAATCATTCCTGTGTATTCTCGGGTTATCTTATTAATATCAAGTATGCTTAGAGTATAGAAGGAAAGTCGCTGACTGAAATCATCTTTTCTGAGAACTTTGTTCTGATTTGTGATGATGATTTTTACACAGGCAAAAAAAAAGCAAACCCGCAGGTTTGCTTTTGTTCCGATCAGGAGTTATTCCTCATCGATGCCCTCTTCAACCAGGACATCATTTTGCTCTAGGGATACATCAAAAATCAGGATGGCCTTGCCTTCAGTTTCGATCATGCCTTGTTCTTCCAGTGTTTTTAGTACACGGCCCACCATTTCACGGGAACAACCGACAATACGACCGATTTCCTGACGGGTAATCCGAATCTGGCGACCATTTGGCAGAATCATTGCCTCAGGTTGAGAGGACAGTTCAATCAGACAACGGGCAATACGACCAGAGACATCAATAAATGCCAGGTCAGTGACTTTACGCGTCGTGTTTTTCAGACGGCGAACCAGCTGGGCAAATACCGCATAGCTCAGATCAGGATATTGCTTGCTCAGTTCATGAAAATTTTCGTAGCTAATTTCGGCAATTTCACAGACATCACGGGTACGAACTTCCGCGGTACGTTGTGGATTTGCCTCGAATAAGCCCATTTCCCCAAAAAAGTCACCCGCGTTCAAATACGCTACGACAATTTCACGATCATCATCTTCACGAAGAATAATAGATACAGACCCCTTCAGAATCAAATACAAAGATTTAGACTCTGTTCCTGCATCAATGATCGTTGTACGCTTTAGATAACGATTAATATACGCACGTTTTAATAATGCCTTCACCGATTCTGGTAATTGCCCCGGAGAAAGTGCATCTGTGCTTAATTGTGAAAAGTTTGAAGTCATGCTAAGAGTTCCAAATAAGGATAATTTTTAGATCGCACAAGACCTAATATGAACTTGTCACACAGTGGGATGAAATTCCTTATCAGCCCAATTTATGTTAGTGTACAGTTACTTCGTAAATTTATAGCTTTTTTCAGGTAGTTGCAATGCAAACAAGCGTTCATTGGTTAGAGAATGTTGCTTTTGAAGCAAAAACGCAAAGTGGTCACAGTATCGTCATGGATGGCTCATCAGAATATGGTGGTGAGAACCGTGGCCCTCGTCCAATGGAGCTGTTATTAACCGGTTTAGGTGGCTGTGCCTCTTTTGATATTGTCACCATTCTAAAAAAAGCCCGTCAGGATATTAGCGACGTTCGCTGTGAATTAAAGGCAGAACGTGCGGATACGATTCCTGCGGTATTTACCAAAATCCATCTGCATTTTGTCGTTAGCGGTAAAGGGATTAAAGAAAAACAGGTGGCCAAAGCGGTCGAACTGTCTGCTGAAAAATACTGTTCGGCCAGCAAAATGCTGTCTGATGGTGGGGTTGAAATTACGCATGATTTCGAGATTATTGAAGCAGAGTAAAAGAATACTTGCTCAAAAAAAATAGCGACCGAGAGAGCACTGCTGTCCCATAGTTGAAATGATCCGGTTTAAGCTATGTGCGTGTGGCAGGGATGCCACACATTACCCATCACGACAGGATGTCGTGTATGGGTAATAAGAGACTTTTGCCTACTT
>CANQWW010000164.1 GCA_947627655.1 uncultured Acinetobacter sp.
TGCAGAGCCTGCCGCACTCAGTTCTTCGGCGCCACCGGCCAGCATCACGGTCTGCTTGCCATATTTGATCGCTTCATAGGCCTGACCAATCGCCATGGAGCCTGAGGTACAGGCACTCGACGTTGGCAAAGTCAGTCCTTTCAGACCAAAGTACACAGTCATATTCACGGCACTAGTATGCGACATCATGCGGATATAGGTGGTGGCATTCAGCTGGTTCATATTGTTATCAATCAGCATGGCACCAAATTCACGTACTGCATCAACACTACCGGCAGAAGAACCAAACGCGACCCCAGCAGCACCACTACTCAGAATTTCATGCTTTAATAAACCAGAATTTTCAAGGGCTTTTTCAGCACAGATCACAGACATCAGTGCCACACGCCCCATGCCACGCGTGACCTTGCGGTTAAAATGCTTCGGTATAGTAAAAGCTTCAACTGGGCCGCCGAGTTTACTGCGCAGGTCAGTATAGATTTCCCATTCCGGCATAAAGCGAATACCGCTACGTCCTTGCGCAAATTGAGCAAAAATCTGATCTGCTGTTTCACCCAGTGAAGTAATACCGGACATCCCTGTGACCACTACACGTTTCATCAGATCAACCCTCCATTCACCGAGATAACCTGACGGGTGATATAACTGGCATCATCACTACACAGGAATTTCACCACTTTCGCCACTTCCTCAACCTGTCCCATACGCTGCATTGGAATCATTTTCAGCGCATGTTCTTTCACTTCTTCGCTGACCATTTCGGTTTCAATCAGGCCTGGCGCGACACAGTTTACGGTAATTTTACGTTTCGCCAATTCCAGTGCTAAAGCCTTGGTCGCCCCAATCAGGCCAGCTTTGGCGGCACTATAGTTCACCTGACCACGGTTCCCCATTACCCCGGAAACTGAAGACAAGGTAACAATACGGCCCCCCTGTTTCAGGCGGATCATTGGCATCATCAGTGGCTTCAGCACATTGTAGAAACCATTGAGAGAGGTCGAGACCACATCATCCCAATCCTCATCCGTCAGTGCCGGAAAAGCGCCATCTCGGGTTAGTCCGGCATTCAGTACCACGCCATAAAAAGCCCCATGCTCCGCCACATCCTGTTCCAGCAGCGTTGCAATCTGTGCACGATCATTGACATCAAACATCAGCACATGACTGGCCTGTCCCAGTGCCTGAATTTGCTCTGCCACCTGTTCAGCTTCCTGCACTCTGGAACGTGCATGTACCGTAACATCAAAACCGGCTTTGGCCAGTTGCAATGCAATCGCCTTACCAATTCCCCGGCTAGAGCCTGTGACTAAAATTCGTCTACTCACTTTAATTTCCCAATCATGACATCATTATCTGCAGGCTCATACACGCTTAGCATTGCAGTAAAACTATGTTCTTTATACTGTATTTCACAATTGAACTGCCCTAGACCTTGGTGTAGGTAGCTCTGTTCGACCCGAATCCGTACCACACTGCCCAGCTCAAAATAAGGCACAGGCAATTGCATTTTACGGGTACCGAGCAAAAATCCGATACGCGGTGGCTGGCCCGTAGACTGCCCTTTATAGCCGGCATAAGCACTTACCGTTTGCGCCATCAGCTCAATACTGGTCCAGCTCGGTAACCCTTCCGCTTCGCAGAACATCAGCTCGGGGCGAATATTCAGCTCAGCAAGAGCAAATTCATCACTGGCTTCAATTAAATGATCCACAAAGACCATCGGCTGTTGATGTGGAATAAACTGTACGGCATCCATCATGGAGAGGTCTTTCCTAAAATAAGACTGATATTGCTGCCACCAAAGGCAAAGGAATTGCTCATCACATAAGAAAGAGGCTGACTGATCTTCGACGTCAGTACATAGTTCTGATCATCCAGCTCCGGATCAAGCACACCTTGTTGATGCAGCGGCAACCAGCTTTGATCCAGTAACAGCTGCTGGCAAAGATAAGCTTCAATCGCTCCCGCAGCGCCGAGGCAATGCCCGGTTTTATGCTTGGTACTGCTCAAAGGCACGTCATAATGCTGAAATACGCGACGCACTGCCTTGATTTCCATGGCATCATTTTGCGGGGTGGCGGTGCCATGCATATTCAGATAACCAATCTCACTGGCCTGCAAGCCTGCCATATCCAGCGCTTTTTGCATGGCTTGAGCAGCACCCTGTCCTTCTGGATGCGGTGCAGAAATATGCCAGGCATCCATGGACTCTCCCGTACCGAGCAACATCACCGGTGCAGTTTCTTTGGAAAGCAGGAATAGCGCCGCGGCTTCACCAATATTAATACCATCACGCTGTGCACCACAGGGCTGGCACATTCCGGCAGAGAGGCTTGCTAAGCTATTAAAACCATTCAATGTTAGACGACATAAAGTATCCACACCGCCAACCAGAACGGCATCAGCGAGATCAGCATTCAGCAAACGTTGCCCTGCCGCCATGGCTTTGGCAGCTGAAGAACAGGCGGTAGAAATCGTATAGGCGGGGCCTTGCCAGCCTAAATACTGTTGGATCGCTTTGGCCAAGCAGCCCATTTCCTGTTTACCATGCTGAATCAGCTCTTCAGAGG
Source organism: uncultured Acinetobacter sp. (assembly GCA_947627655.1). GTDB lineage: Bacteria > Pseudomonadota > Gammaproteobacteria > Pseudomonadales > Moraxellaceae > Acinetobacter. The sequence continues at coordinate 2,571 of CANQWW010000164.1, forward strand.
ACTGGGTGAAATAGGCTTGCAATGCAGCTTCATTGTCAGCGACGCCGGAGGTCGAGGTTCCCAGAATGACGGCCAGACGCTGCTGAGGGAATTTCCTCACATACGCCTGTATACCGGCTTCTATGTCTTTGAGTGCGGTCAGGGCAAAACGCAGGTTACGTGAATCCACTGCTTTAAGTGCTGCTGGCACTGCGCTCACCAGATCTCCATGATAAGCACCGACCCATACTTGCTGTTCTGGCAAAAATGCACGACTTTCCGTCAAGGTATTTACAGGATGACTCAGATGATATCGCAGCTGATCCGCGGTAGAACCCAATGCCGATAGTCCAACACTTAACTGAATTCCGACAGCAGGAGAAATGCTATTAGGATTATGATTCATATATCCCCCTCATCCTGTTCCAAGGTATTGCTGACCGGACTGATCACCATCTGATAAGGCACCTGAATATTGTCCAGTTCAATCCTGTCATTTAAAACGTGAATGTGCAGTACCGGCTGTTGCTGAATCAGTACCAACTGCCCTTCACTTTGCTGCTGTACACTGACCTGGGCAGACTGCATCTTGGCAAAATCCGGATAAGTCGCATACAGGAGGTCACGCACCACATAATCGAAAGGTAGCAGTTTCATGGCCGCAATGCGCTGCTCAACCTGAACCTGATTGCCATTAAAACTGAGCTTAAACAACTGCTGCCCGGTCAGGCTTAACGCCAGCATTTCCAGATGCTTGCCCTGCTGTTGCTGATACAGCAGGAAACTGAAGCCCTGTTCTTTCCACTGTACTTCAATCTGGTCCTGGCGCTGATAGCTGTGCACAGGCCAAGTGGATGTCACCAAGCCCTGTGCCTGTGGAATCAGGCTTTGACAAGCACTACATAGCAAGGTGCTGGCCAAGGCCAGTGCGAGCAGCGCAGAAGACATTCGGATGGACATGCTTTAACTTTCCTGCAGTTGCGCTTCACGGCAGTATTCTGCCAGCGTATTCAGACGTTGTTTGGCATTTTTATGAATCGGATTATGACTATCCCAGGCATATCCGGCCAGTAAAGAAGAAATCATACGGCGGATTTTTTCTTCCTGACGGGTAGAAAAGACAACGTCCTGAAACTCACCGGAATACCAGGCCTCGACATAGGCACGGAATACCTTGATGCCTTGTCGTAATGGTTGCTCATATTCTTGCATCCAGTCCACGCTTTGTCCTTGCAACACTTTGTCGACCAGAGGAATCGCCAGGCTGGAAGATTTCAACGCAATCGTCACACCGGAAGAGAAGACCGGATCCAGGAACTCGCCTGCATTACCCAGCAGGGCATAATTACGCTCGGCCAGATGTTTGACATTGGCTGAATAGCCCACCAGCGTGCGCACAGGCGTATCAAATTTGGCATTACGCAAGACATGCGACAGGCTTTCATCATCTGCCAAAATACCTTTCAACAGGTTTTTCAGGTCTTGCTCAGAAGAATCCTCAAAACCATATTTTTCAAAGAAATCCTGTTCAGCCACGACCCCAAAAGACGACCTGCCATCCGCAAATGGAATGAGCCAGTACCAGGCACGATGATCCTTGTCATGTACGGTAATCAGGATTTTCTCACGGTCAAATTCCGGATCATCCAGAATGCCGTCTTCGATATGGGTAAAGACTGCCCGGCGAACTGGAAAATCTGAAGGGCTTTCCAGATCCAGAAATTTTGGCAGGATCCGGCCAAAACCGCTGGCATCCAACAGGAATTTGCCCTGAATCTGATAGCTTTCACCTTGCTCATTTTTTACGGTCAGAATTGGATATTCAGGTTCTACATCCACTGCAGTGACTTCATGCCCAAAACGGATCTCTGCCCCTTTGTTCTGCGCTTCCTGCGCCAACAGATGGTCAAATTGCGCGCGGCGAACCTGCCAGGTGGTTCCCGGTCCCGCGCTGAATTTTTCAGTAAAATCATAGAAGCTGCGCTGTGGACCACGTAGGAATGCTGCACCATTTTTAAACTGGAAGGCATATTCTGCAGCATGCGCACGGACAGTATCCAACAGACCAGCTTCTTCCAGAAAGACCATCGACTGAGGCAATAACGACTCACCAATAGAAAAACGTGGAAAATGCTGTCTTTCAATGACTGTCACCTGATAGCCTTTCTGGCGCAGTAAGGCCGCTGCCGAACTACCCGAAGGGCCTGCCCCAATAATCAATACATCTGTCTGCTGCATGGTGCTCATTGCACTTTTACCTTTATTTTTCAGCGCTTCGGCTGATACTGCTCAATTACAACGTGTTTTTCATCAGATGAGGTAAACAACGTTGCATAAATAAATGCGAAAATAACGCCCAATAGTACGGTCAAGCCAAAGCAATGAATGGCATAGGTCTGACTAAAGGACAATAATCCGAATCCAAAAAAGGTCGACATCATACATAAGAACAATGCCATACCGACGACTTGCGGATGGTCATGTCCATGCCGATAGAAAATCGCATAGTCCACCCCAATCCCGATAATCAGGAAAGTGCCCATAATACTAAACAGGTTAATCTCGATGCCGAGCCAGGCCTGAATGGCAAAGGTCGTCATCAGTGCCATGCTGACTGGAAGTACCAGCGGCAAGATGGATTTTTTC
>CANQWW010000165.1 GCA_947627655.1 uncultured Acinetobacter sp.
AACAAAGTCCAAGGCGTTATCCGGCAATGCACCGCCATTAATTTGATCATTCGAGGGCAAGGTGGCATGACCAGCAATATCTGTCAGCTTCCTGGCAGTGGTCAGTTCCGTGACCTCCTGATTAGCCATCGAAACCGGCACCCCTTCTTTATGTACCAGAGCAAGATCGGCATCGCTTACAGGCTGGCCCCCGTGTTTCTCACACCCTGTGACTGTCAGAATACTAAGTAGCATTACACCGAGCAGGTAGCCCAGTACTTTCACTCCTGCAAATAGCTTAAATTTCATTTATTTCAACCAGATTATTAATAGCCGAGTGTTTTTATCCAGCCAAGCCTACTGCGTTATTATTGAAATCAAAACTTTGAGCTTCATGTTAAAGATTCATAGAAAAATACTTAATCTTTCTTTACATAACGTTACGAATCTTTCTCTACAAGACACTTTAAAAAGCATCATTTATCTCCATATTTAAAAAAGAAGATATTGTTTCTTTTATTTTTTCCATTTTCCAAGGAGACCTGGATGGCCAATGTTGGTTTATATCGCTCGAACCGCTCAAACATGATTGCTGGGGTAATGGGTGGTATTGCTGAACGTTTTGGTTGGAACGCAAATTTATTGCGCCTCATTTTCGTAATAATTTCTGTTATGAGCGCAGCCTTTCCAGGTATTCTGGTATATCTGGTTCTATGGTTAATCATGCCAAAAAAGCAGAATATGGTTGAGCATCAATCGCAGCAAACCATGGGTTATGAAAGACCGATTCGTGATGTAAAAAAAGACCCGTTTTAAATTGAACTGATTGTATTTAAGTTTTACCCCTTTACGCCGTGACCTTCCCCCAAATGGCCACGGCTTTTTTTTGCCTGTTTTTTAAAGGCATATTACCCGGTTCAGTTACTTTTTAATCTTTGCCAATCCCCTCATTTCGCTATAACTTAAATCTAAAACCCTTGAAATGGATTCAGGATGACTCAAGCTGAATGGATAATGCTGTGCCTCTGCGCAGTAGCCGCACTGTTGCATGGTTTAAGTGGCTTTGGCTTTCCCATGATGAGCACCGTGGTGCTTTCCACTCAGTATCCGCTCAGTCTGGCAGTGACCTTGGTGATTATTCCCTGTCTGATCCTAAACCTGCTCATGCTCATGCTCAATGCGGACTCGCAACACAACTTGTTCCAAAGCATCCGCTACTATTTGCAGCGTTACTGGCCTTTAATTCTTAGTAGTCTGCTCGGCAGTTTGCTAGGGGTGAAATTATTACTTTGGCTCAATGAAGCTTATCTTAAGCTGCTCCTCGGCAGCGTGATTGTGTTTTATGTAGTCGACCAGCTGCGCTCCAGGCCTTTACAGGCCAGTCCACAAGTCTGGAGCATGCTGGTGTTTGGCCTGCTTGCCGGGGTAATTGGCGGTGCCACCAATGCCATGGCCCCTTTTTTAATGATGTATTTACTCAGCTGTCAGCTAAATAAAACCGATATTGTCATTATCAGTAATCTTAATTTTATTGTCGGCAAGCTGATCCAGCTGTTAATCTTATTTCCGTTACTGGTTCAGATTACTCCGCAGCAGCAAGCCATTTTGGTCGGGATTACTATTTTTGCGTTGGCTGGCGTGTGGATTGGCAGCAAGATTCGTCATCGCCTGTCTCAAAAACATTTTAAGTTTCTGGTGCTGGCTCTACTGGCCGTACTGGGCATCGAGACCTTATGGCAAAGCGCTGCATTATTACAACATTCAAATCGCATATTCTTACAGTAGGATATTTTACAAGCAAAACTATGATGAACTTAGAATAAACTTCATAAAAATAGAGACATAAACGTCAAGGAGTGAGCCTATGACACAACCAAATCTTGCTACGCCTACCAATGCCATGCCCAAAGGTCAGGTCAAAGGATGGATCCTGATTATCGTGGCAGCAGTCGTTTCCCTGATCTTATATCAGGTATTGCCTTATGATCAGAATGCCAATAAAGGCCTTGCCCTACTGACCTTCATTGGGATTTTATGGCTGACCGAGGCGATTCATATCACCATCACTGCCTTGCTGGTTCCGGTACTGGCTGTCCTTCTTGCTATGCCCATGGCCCGGGGTGATGAACTGGTCCCGATTAGTACGCAAGCTGCTTTGGCAACCTTCGCTGATCCAGTAATTTTCCTGTTCTTTGGTGGTTTTGCCCTGGCCACTGCCTTGCATATCCAGAAACTGGATAAAAAGATTGCCATGTGGATTATTTCTATGTCGGGTGGTCATCTCGGCATTTCAGTGCTGGCCATTTTTGTAGTCACCGCTGCCCTGTCGATGTGGATTTCCAATACTGCAACGGCGGCCATGATGCTGCCGTTGGCGCTGGGCTTGCTCAGCCATCTGGATGTCAGCAAAGACCGCAAGACCTTTGTGTTTATTCTGCTCGGAATTGCCTACTCCGCCAGTATTGGTGGCTTGGGTACTATCGTTGGTTCTCCGCCGAATGCCATTGCCGCCAAAGCCATTGGCTATGACTTTGCAGGCTGGATGAAGATCGGTCTACCGATGATGTTGATCATTCTGCCGGCAATGCTAGGCAGTTTGTATCTGGTATTGCGTCCAAAGCTGAATCATAAAGTCCAGTTTGTGACTGAAGATATTCCCTGGAATGGCACCCGTATTGCCACCATGCTACTGTTTATCTGTACTGCATTGGCCTGGATTTTCAGTAAAAAACTGACCGAAAATTTTGCTATTACCCAGCCGGATACTTGGATTGCAGTGTTGGCGGCGTGTATGGTAGTGATTTTGGGCACCGCCACCTGGAAACAAATTGCGGAAAATACCGACTGGGGTGTGCTCTATCTGTTTGGTGGTGGCCTGACGCTCAGTGCGGTATTAAAGGATTCTGGTAGCTCTCTGGTGCTGGGACAAACCTTGGCAGATGCTTTCGGTGCGACTTCACCGCTAATAATTATTTTTGTGGTGGCAACTTTCATTATCTTCCTGACTGAATTTACAAGTAATACCGCTTCCGCTGCCTTACTGGTGCCAGTCTTTGCTGCCATTGCCGACCAGATGGGCATGCCTAAAGAAATTCTGGTGATTGTGATCGGGATCGGTGCTTCTTGTGCCTTCATGCTGCCTGTGGCAACACCGCCGAATGCAATTGTATTTGGTACCGGTCATATCCAGCAGTCAGAAATGATGAAAGTCGGTTTTGTACTGAATATCATGTGTATTTTCATTGTCTCGCTGTTTATTTACTGGTTCTTTCTCTGATTCTGCAGTTACTTGCAACCATTAAAAAAAGCACACTACGGCGTGCTTTTTCCTACTCAGTTTCGATCAATTTTATTTTTCTACTCAGGCACTCATTTTAAAATGATTCAGCTCCTGATTTAAAGCTGCAATGATATCTGCGCGGCTAATAATGCCAACCAGCTGTTGTTCATTTAAGACAGGAATATAGTTAAACGAACGTTCCACAAAATACGGTACCAGATCCTGAATCGGTTGTAATGGTTGTACCGTCACCACCTTACGGCTCATGATATGCCCCACTTCGGACTCCCAGCCACTACGGAGGTCGGTCGCGCGCTGGAACCACTCAATCAGCTGATACATGGCGAGTGTTCCAACCAGTTGCTGCGCACTGTTCACCACGGGCAGGCTCATCAGGTTCATCTGCTTAAACTTGCTCAAGGCATGCTGGATATCGTCAGTTTCCTGCAAACTCACCACATCCTTACTCATAATATCCTGACAGGTAAACTGGTTAACCGCACGTGCATTGGCCAGACCTTGAGCTTCTAGAATGATTTTTTGCAAGTCATATTCACTAATGTCCAGCAGTTCAGTCTGCTGATCCAGCACTTCCTGAATATCCTGTGGCTGGATGGTGACTTTCTGGGTCGGTGTCGGGTCTTTACTGCGGGTATTCAGTTGTAATTGTTGCGGGTAGCTCTTGCCCAGCATGCGGTTAAAGACAATCGCAATCACCATCAGCAGGACCGAATTTAACAGTACCGGATAAAACACAAAAGCATAGCCCAGCGCATGTACGGCATCACCCCCCAAAACCGCGGTAATGGCCACAGCGCCACTCGGCGGATGCAAGGAATCTGTACTGAGCATCAGGATAATCGATACAGCAACAGCCAGACTAAATGCCACCGTCAGACTCGGGAACAGCAGACTGCAACTGACACCGACCAATGCCGCAATACTATTGCCGACCACCATATTCCACGGTTGTGCTAAGGGACTGGCCGGTACTGCAAATAAGAGTACCGATGAGGCGCCCATCGGTGCGATATACCAGGCCTCAAAGTCGCCCAGCACCCACCAGCTGATCAGTGAGGATAAAAGTAGTCCGAGCAAAGCCCCCAGCCCACAGAGCAGACGGTCTTTAAAAGGTAGTAGTTTAAAGTTTGGCTTGAGATTGAGTAGCCATTCGTTTGAGCTATGAAACACGGCTTGCCTGAATTGTTATTACGCAAAGAGCCGCTATTATAAAACCCATTGCTTTATAAGATGTATTCATTTTATATCTTTTAATCATTGGTTTTTTTGCTTACTCTTTAAGCATACCTATACAGCATTCCCATACGCGCTGCTGATTCAGTCGCATACTTTCACTCCTCTAATACTAAGTAATGCACTTCCTGTCTTTAGCTTTACACCCACCCCAATTACGCCTTGCGTTCAACTTAATACTTGCCCCGCTGTATGGCGTGTTGTTTATTTTACTGCCGTGTCTATTGCTCAGCACTTGACTCAATGCCTTTCTGTCTCATGTTACGAGCATTGATAACTTTTTATTAATAGTTTTGCTGTTTGGTATAAGGTTCTCTTTAATCTGCATTTACCCTACGCTTTTAATTTATTGTTGAACAATTCAATATTTTAATAAATTCAATAGCTTGAATATTTCAATTGCGGCTGTCTGATCTATCCTTAAATTTTCGATCTTTACCCTATCAATCACAGGTTTGTTTATTTTCCTGAGCAGACCTAGTCATAAAAAAGAATGCTGCGCTTTAGTTGCTACACATCTGCTTAAAATTTCCAGCCAAAAGAAGGCACCGCTATTTTGTAGAGAAACTTTGCCACACTGTCACAAAGTCCTTATAATTGAGCACAATTTTTCTCTAATTTTAAGTGGATGACCATGAGTCGCGCCATATCGCATATTGA
>CANQWW010000166.1 GCA_947627655.1 uncultured Acinetobacter sp.
TCTGGAGCCTGATTCCCTTTACCTTGCAGATGTGCATGCTGATCGTGGTCGGTTATGTGGTTTCGGTTTCAAAACCGATGCAGCTGCTGATCCGGAAAATGGCACGTCTGCCCCATTCCGGGCGTAGTGCGATTGTATTGGTTGCCACGGTCAGCCTGCTCATTTCCCTGATTAACTGGGCCATGAGCACGGTTCTCACGGCATTACTCGTGATTGCACTGGCACAGCGTAAAGAGCTGAATATGGATTACCGCGCTGCAGCCGCAGCGGCAATTATCGGGATGGGTGCAACCTGGGCACTGGGTATCAGTTCTTCTGCTGCACAATTACAGGCCAATAAAAGCAGCCTGCCTGAACCGATTTACAATCTGACCGGGGTGATTCCATTTACCGAAACGATTTTTCTGCCGCAATCCATGATCATGACGGCGGTGCTGATTATTGCCTCGATTGCAATTGCCTACTGGTCGGCGCCGAAAGGCAATCATATTAAAACCATTGAACATTTTCCTATTCAGATTGAAGCAGATAAACCGGAAGAATCCGCACCAAAACGTCCGGGTGACTGGCTGGAAAACTCGCCCATTTTAACTATTCTGATTGTGATTCTGGGTGTGGTCTGGATGTTTAACGAGTTTTCCAAAAGTAATCCGATTCTGGCCATTTCCAGTTTAAATACTTATAACTTTATCTTCCTGATTTTAGGCGTGGCGCTACATGGCACGCCGCGAAATTTCCTGAATGCCGTTTCCAAGGCCGTGCCAGCCATTTCAGGTGTACTGATCCAGTTTCCGTTATATGGCAGCATTGCCTTTATGATGACCAATGCGCTGAACTCAGCCGATCTGTCGCTGTCACATTATATTGCCGAATTTTTTGTTTCGATTGCATCGCAGGAAACCTTTGCCATCGTGATGGGGATCTATTCAGCAATCCTGGGTTTCTTCATTCCTTCTGGCGGAGGTAAATGGATTATTGAAGCACCTTATGTAATGCAGGCAGCACATGATCTAAAAGTCCATCTGGGCTGGTCAGTACAAATTTATAATGCGGCCGAAGCCTTGCCAAATCTGATTAATCCTTTCTTTATGCTGCCGATGCTAGGTATTTTAAAGTTAAAAGCCAAAGATGTGATTGGTTTTACCGTAACCCAACTGGTCTTTCATATTCCACTGGTGCTGTTTTTACTCTGGTTCCTGGGAAGAACGTTGACCTATAGCCCACCGGTTTTTTCTTAATTTAAGTCACATAAAAAAGGACGAATCATTCGTCCTTTTTCATCTAGAAAATTATTTTAGCTGGCTTTCTTTTCTACAATGCCTTCACTATCCACTTCACGCACGATGCCATTTTCAGTATTCATTACTTCAAAGGTCACCCGGCGATTCTGGTATTGACCATTCGAGCTTGCATTAGATTCAACAGGCTGGTTTGGCCCCATGCCTACAGCTTGTAATTGAGCAGGATCAACACCCTTTTCAATCAGATAATCCACAATCGCTTGTGCACGTTTTAAAGACAGTGCCTGATTCTGAGCATCACTACCCTCATCGTCAGTATGCCCTTTCACAGTCAAACGTACATCTTTGGTAGATTGCAGTAAAGCTGCTGTCTGGTCGAGCAAGCGCTTATTCATTTCAGGAATTTCAGCCGAGCCGGTCGAAAAGTGGATCATTTGCATATTGAGTGCAGTGGCTACATCAAGTGCTTTAACCTCTTCCGTCCGAAGCTCGTCTAAGGCTTTTTTAGTTCAGTCTCGGCAGCGTTAGTGGCTGCATTCGTATCGATAGGCTGTTGCGTAACCACTTTCATATTTTTCGCTAAATTACGAATTTCAGTCGCAATACGTTCAGCATCAGTATTATTCGCAGCTTGCACTGACACCTGATTCCCAGCCCAGTGGAGACTGGCATTTGGTACACCCTGCATGGTCTTTAACACCGATGGAATCGTATCTTGATCGGTAAATGTTGAGTGATACCGGTCATTATTTTCCGTACCACAGCCGATGTTATAGTTAAAAATCTGCTTGATTTCATTTTGCAGAATTTCCATATATTGCGGATCATTTAACTGTAGCTGACAACTGCTAATCTGCCCATCACTACCTGTGCTCAGCCTAAGCAAAGCCGGTTCAGTGGCAACAGCCTGGGCTGCGTTTTGCCTATCACGAATATCATCCGGATCATCATCACGCGTACAGCCCCGGAAAAAGAACATAATTAAGGCAGCAACAATGATAAAGGCAATGATCGGCCATAACACCGATCTTTGCTTTTTCTCTATGGCAGGTTCTGTCCGATGATGGGATTCACCTCGCGATATAGAGATCGGCTCTGCGTCTACTAACGGCGATGCACCTAGTGCCAAAAGTAGTGGGCTGGCCCATGTAGGTAAAGCTCTCTGAATATCTTCTTTATGGTTTTCAATAACATATTGAATCACATCAGAGTGAGAGGCTTCCGCTTCCAATTTCAGGTATTCTAAAGTGGGCTGAATAGAGCGGTTTAGGGTTTGTTCTAATTGATCTTGAGGCACAGCTTGAGGCACTGGAGCCAAATGCTCCAATAAGTGCTGTTTAAGTTCAGGCTTTTCCGTGAATAATTCACTAATCTTGGGATTGGTCTGCTGGCCGAGCACCTCAACCCGTTGTGTATTCTTACGCAGGATACTCAATAAAACCGGATAGAATTGCGCCAGTGCTTGTTCTTTTTCAGGAATATAGTCGGTTTCACCTTGAAGCACGCTCGGCGTGACATGACGTTTTAATCGTTCGATCAAATCTGTGTTCATATAGATTCACCATTATTTTGATTTTTTTAATGTTGCGTCATAAATCAGTGTAACCACCCTTCTTTTAGTGCCTGTAAACAATTGTATGGATATCATAAAGTTTCACGAGTTATGTTGAGTTCTATTAATCCATAAAATAATCCATAAAAAAAGCCAGCCGAAGCTGACTTGAATAAGAGGGTCATCTAAACAGTTAGGCTGCTGCAAAAGTTCTGATGACTTTTCCTTTTACTTTTTGATGAATTAACGGGGTATTTTTACCCTGAGAAATGATGCTTTCTTTGCTTAAGCTCCACTCCAGCTCTGGATCAACCAGTACCCACCCGGCTTCTGCGATCCAACGCTCTTTCATCTGAGCAACAGCAGCAGGTGCCAGACTCACTTTCTCTACCCATTCAAGCGGCGTGAGTAAACCTTCATTGACCAGTTGAATACCAAATGGCACAAACGTATCAAAAGCAGTAAAACCTGGCAGGGTTTCAGCAAATGGCGCCATTTTCGCAGAGCTGCTCAGCGGTTCATGATGGGTACAAATTGCATCAATCACCCCCGATTTCACACCTTGGCGTAATAGCTCTTTATCCGATTCTGAACGCAGTGGCGGACGAACATGTGCCAATGAATTAAAGCCATCTACCAAGGCTTCAGTAAGGTGCAGTTGATGCATGGCTACATCACAACTAACCGGCAAGCCTTTTTCTTTGGCTGCACGGATCAGTTCGACCGATGCCCCACAAGACAGTAAACCAAAGTGAGCACGCACTTGAGTCGCTTCAATCATCAGTAAATATTTGGCAATCGCGACTGTTTCCGCCAGAGCCGGAATCATCGGCAAGCCTTGGCGTGATGCAATAAACCCTTCATGTACACAACCATCTTTGGCAATTTGTGGTTCTTCTGCATAAAAGACCACGGTCAGATCTAAGCCTGCGGCATATTCTAGGGTACGTAATACCACGTCATCATTGGCAAATGGCGCATTGGCATTGGATACCGCCGTGCATCCCCCCTTTTTCAGTCCGGCCATATTGGCTGGCTGATGACCTTTCAGGCCTTGGGTTTGTGCACCAATGACTTGCAGATAAATGCCGCCATCCAGCATGGCTTTTTCAACCAGACCATGAATCAAGGCACCATTGTCCTGTACGATTGGTTTAGAGTCTGGCGGGGTAAATACATGCAAAATCCCATTTTCACGCGCCGCCTTACCTTCAGATTTCAGGGTGCCGTGCTGTTGCTGGCCCGGCTCACGTAAACGTGCACACAAGTCCACCATCGTCGGCATCAGCCATTTGCCTTGGCCATCTAGAGTTTCAGCGACCTCAGCAGTTGCGGCAACGTATTTCCCATTTTCCAGATAAACCGTTTCGATGCTGTCTGTTTTTTTGATGGGATCTAGAACGCGTACATTCTCAATTTTTACAGTCGTCATGTCTTATTCCTTAACCCGCAATCGCTTCAATCAAACCTTGTTCCTGGAGCTGCCCTTGCATCGCAAGTGCCAGCACCGCCATACGCACCGCAATCCCGTTGGTCACCTGATTCAGGATCACGGACTGAGGACCATCAGCGATACTGGAGTCAATTTCTACCCCACGGTTCATTGGACCCGGATGCATCACGATACAATCCGGTTTAGCCATTGCCAGACGCTCTTTGTTCAGACCATACATCTTATAAAATTCAGCCTGGGAAGACAGTGCTGGCGAATCAATCCGCTCGTTTTGAATGCGCAAGGTAATAATGACATCACAGTCTTGAATACCGGCTTCCATCTGATTGAATAGGCGCACTTCTGGGCCGTAATCATCAAAACCATAAGGCAGCAAAGTATTTGGTGCAATGACACGAATATCTTTACAGCCCAAAGTTTGCAAAGCGGCGACATCAGAACGTGCTACACGTGAATGCTTGATATCATGTCTTCAAAGTTCTTTTTGGTCTCACGGCGAATAGTCAGCATATCCAGCATGGCTTGGGTCGGATGGGCATGACGACCGTCACCTGCGTTAATGATCGCTAGCTTTGGACAGACATCCTTGGCAATAAAGTGGGCTGCCCCTGAAGATGAATGCCGTACCACAAAAATATCGGCGGCCATGGCTTCCAGATTCCACAACGTATCCCGCAGGGTTTCGCCCTTGGACGTACTTGAACGCGCGATATCGATATTTAAAACGTTAGCAGATAAGCGCTTTGCAGCCGCTTCGAATGTGGTTCGCGTACGGGTAGAATTCTCGAAGAACAGGTTCATCACTGTGCGTCCTTCGAGCAAATTGTTGGTGATCAGCTGATTTTGGTCATTAAAAAAGGACGCCGCGGTGTCCAATATTTTTGTAAGAGTTTCTTTAGAAAGACC
>CANQWW010000167.1 GCA_947627655.1 uncultured Acinetobacter sp.
TTGAACAGATGCCGAAAATGGAAGGCCGTCAAATGGGTATGCTGCTTGGTCCTAAAAAGAAAAAGTAAGCACTCATTGAGTCTAAAAAGCCCTGCAATCGCAGGGCTTTTTTATGCTGGTTTTATGAGTCTTGATGGAATTTTAACTTCCAATGGTCTCGAAGCATTTGAACAATCGCATGACGATGCTGTTTGGAAAAACTGAGTAAATATATGAGGCTGAATTTATCACATCGAACGTAAAACCTCGTCCTTTAGGTCGGGGATATAAGCGAGTCGCGTAAGCGATACGACATAGAATGTCGTTTTTAATTAAATTATTTACTTTTTGTCATTCTATTCTTTGATTAAATTGATAAAGTAATAGTATGAAAACACTTAAATTACGCATAAAAGACAAACACAGCAAGGTGCTCGAACAGTTAGCATCTGAGGTGAACTTTGTCTGGAATTATGTCAATGATTTAAGTTTTAGACACCTAAAAAGGAAAGGTGAATTTCTTAGTGCTTATGACATTGCCAAGTATACAAAAGGCGCGTCCAAAGAATGCAATTTACATAGCCAAACGATTCAGGCTGTGACCGAAGAATTAGTCATACGAAGAAAGCAGTTTAAAAAATCAAAATTGAAATGGAGGGTCAGCAACAGGAAATCAGCCAAAAAATCACTTGGATGGATACCATTCAAAAAAGTTGCTGTGAAATATGCAGATGGCTATATCCATTATGGCAAGCATCAATTCAAACTATGGGATAGCTATGGCATTGGCTCATACAAGGTTAAATCGGGTTCATTTGTTGAAGATAGTCGTGGTCATTGGTATGTCTGCCTGACAGTTGAAGATCATGCCAAGCCTGTCGAGTCCAAAGGTACAACCTCGATTGGTATTGATTTAGGCTTAAAAGACCTAGCTACTTGTTCAGATGGTTATGTGGTGACAAATCCAAAGCACTACCGTAAATACGAACAGAAACTAGGTATTGCTCAAAGAGCAAAGAATAAAAAGCGTGTACGAGCATTACACGCCAAGATCAAGAACTGTCGCAAAGACCATTTGCATAAAGAGAGTTCTAAGCTTGTAAAACAACATGCAATGATTGTAGTGGGAAATCTGAGTGCAGCTAAACTGGTCAAAACTAAAATGGCAAAATCTGTTTTAGACGCAGGGTTTAGTGCATTCAAAACAATGCTTCGGTATAAATGCGAGAACGCAAAAGTATTGTTTGAAGAAGTGAGTGAGAGATTCACGACCCAAATCTGTTCGAGCTGCGGTGAGATCACCGCAAGCAGTCCGAAAGGTAGGATAGATTTGCGAATAAGAGTATGGGAATGTGAATGCGGTGCTGTCAATCAACGTGATTGCAATGCTGCCAAGAACATACTCGCGCTTGGACATAAGCGCCTAGCAGTAGGAATCCCCGTCCTTTAGGTCGGGGAGGATGTCAAGTCTCAGCCAATTGATGGGTTGTTGATGAGTAAAAACAAACTCTATGGTTCCCATTTTTCTGTCAAATGCATCCAGATCACTCGATAAAAAAAGAAAGACTCCAGTTGGAGTCTTTCTTTGAATAAGAACATTATTCCGCATTCACAGTTTTTTCGGTCACCTCTTCTGGATTTTCTAGCAGTAACTTTTTGCCGATCGGGATTTGTCGCGGCAACTTCTCTTCTGGAATGATACGTTGCAGATCAATCACCAACAGACCATTTTCATAATCGGCTTGTTGTACTTCAATGTGCTCGTCTAAACGCAATGACAGTTTAAAGGAGCGACGGGCAATACCTTTATGCAGATATTCAGTACCTTGGGTTTGTACAGCCTCAGGCTTGCCGGAAATGGTCAGTAAACGGTTTTCAAGTGAAATATCCAGCTCGTTCTGGTCGAAACCGGCAGTTGCCACTACAATGCGGTAATGATTTTCGCCATGTTTTTCAATATTGTAGGGCGGATAGTTGGGTGCGTCGCTCTGCATGGCATAATCAATAAAATCATTCAGTCGATCAAAACCAATACTGCGACGGAAAAGTGGATGAAGATTGATGTTACTCATTATTAGAATCTCCTGAGGTCAGCAAAGTCTTAAAAACAAGAATTCATCTGTCATGATCATCATCGACAGGGCAAAAGATGAAATATCATCCTGATGCAAAAATAAATATGTGTTTGGGTGAAAAAATTTCAAGGAAGAGAGCGATAATTTTTTATTTTTAGGTGTAAGCAATTGAATAGATAATAAAAAATTATTTTGCGGCGCAATACTTGTTGTTTTCGGTCAGATCTATTATGTTGTTGAAACACCAAAATAAAGGTGCACGGAGCATAGGCACAAATGATTGATTTATATTATTGGGGTACGCCCAACGGCCATAAAATTACAATTGCATTAGAAGAAATGGGACTGCCTTATCGACTTTTCCCGATCAATATTCTGGAAAACGATCAATTTCAACCGGATTTTCTGAGTATTTCGCCAAATAATAAAATTCCGGCGATTGTCGATCAGGATGGGCCTGGGCATCAGCCTATTTCTGTCTTTGAATCAGGTGCCATTTTACAGTATCTGGGGCGTAAAACCGGGCTGTTCTATCCGACTGATGAAATGAAGCGGATCCAGGTAGAGCAATGGTTGATGTGGCAAATGGGTGGATTGGGGCCGATGTTGGGACAAAATCACCACTTTAGCCGTTTTGCGCCGGAACGCATTCCGTACGCGACTGAGCGTTATGTCAATGAAACCAAACGACTCTACGGCGTATTGAATAAGCAACTGACGGGACAGGACTATGTTACGGGTGAATATTCAATTGCAGACATGGCCATCTTCCCGTGGTTGCTGCGTTATGAATGGCAGGGGATCGATTTGGCAGATTATCCTGAGGTCAGCCGCTATGTAGAACGGATGAATGCTCGTCCTGCGGTGCAAAAGGCCCTGGCGGTTCAGGTGAATTAATTCCCTTGGGGATATGCTAAGATGTAGCAATAAGATTTAAACCACCACTTCAGGTGGTTTTTTATTGGATATGAGATGAAAGCATTTTTCCTGAACTTTACCCGAATTGTTGAAACCAGTCCCCGGATTTACTGGAGTATTATTTTTGGGATTGCAGCCTGTCTGATCCTGTTTGTCGCTGAAATTGTACATGTACAGATGGTCATTGATGCGCTGAATACCCGTGATCAGATTGTTCTGGCAGACGCTATCCTGCCTTTAGCGAACAATTATCAGTGGTCACGCATCATCGTGATGATTGCGGCGATTTGCTGGTCGAGCTGGGAATATTTTCAGGCCAAGAAACGTTTGGGATTATAAGGCGTAAATGCCTGAGCCTTTGCCATGACGCTACTGCTGCTGTTTCTATCCGCTTTTGGAGCAGCTACTTTGCTGCCGTTACAGTCCGAGATGGTATTGCTGGGCGTATTGGCGAGTAGCAGTCAGGCGGCATGGTTGCTTATTGCTGTTGCCAGTGTAGGAAATATTTTAGGTTCCTGTGTGAACTGGTATTTAGGTCTCAAGATCGAGCAATATAAAAATAAAAAGTGGTTTCCGGTGTCAGAGTCCAAGATGCAGCAGGCACAAGAAGTTTACCGGAAATATGGCTATTGGTCGTTGCTGCTAAGCTGGGTGCCGGTTATTGGGGATCCCATCACCTTGATTGCCGGGTTGCTCAAAGAAAACTTTATCCGGTTCTTAGTGATCGTGAGTCTAGCAAAAACAGGACGCTATATTTTCATTTACCTGATATTTTTGAAGATGGTTTAATACATTTTGACCAGCAGGTTGATTATATCAGCCTCTATTTGCGGTAGCTGTAGCAGCTTGAATCACAAGATTATTTTTTTGATGCAGCAATACACAGTTGAATGTTTTGATGGTTTTGTTTACAGACTTGGCAGTACTCTCCAAGTCTGCAAAAAGCAGGCAGCTTAAATACAATCATCCATTTTAAAGTGGATTTCATCTTTAAAGCTGGAAGGCTTATACAGCCATAAGGTAGACGCTTTGCGCTTGCTTTGAATCAAAGTACCTTTTAAGGCCGAAATGATCTGTTGATCCATTGCATATACTCCTGAACCTTTTGTTATTTTGACTTTTTCAATCATCCCCTGACCATTTGCCTTGATCTTGAATGCAACTTGGCGGTCATGGCCATTCAGCAAGTCAGTATCAATATTTAGCTTGGGCTGGCTGACATACTGGAACACAGTTTTTTGTTCTCCTTGCTGAGCTTGCCACTGTTTAGACTGAAAACTGTAATCGCAATACGCCTGATCCTGATCGGTCAGTTTTAAGTTGAAGACCTGATAGCCAATAATGGGCAGGGCAGTATTATTTTCCATATGCGGTTTGACTTTCGCCGCTTTTACAGCAGTTAACAACTGCTGGTCCAGTGCTTTAAACCCGGTGCTGTCTTGAATACTGGCCTGTTCAACCTGACCTTGTTCATTGACAAATACACGAACGACGGCAGACCGGTTCTGGCCTTTTAAATCTGCATTACTATAATTTGGACGAGGAAACTTGACCCATTCAACTCGCGTGGTCAAATGTGAGGCTTGCACATCAATGGTCTGTGTCGGTAATTGGGGCGCTTTTTTTGTGGTGGCACTGTAGCTGGTGACAAAAGGGAAACCCGTCAAGAGGGCCATACACAGAATACGTTTCATAAAATGGATCTTAAATTAAAAAGAACGTCGGTCATTAATGAAGCGCAGTATTTCCTGATTTTTCTGGATTGGCAACTCTTTCAAAGAAAATAACTGATGAATTCAGGGATATTTCTCAGTGACTTTAAACACCTATCATCAGTTTTTAGAGACTCGCAAGCTTCGAAGCTTGGCACAGAACGTTTGCTAGAAACGAAAAGGACAATTCATCATTTCATGTGGATACTGCTTTTGTTTTAAACGAAGATGCATTAGAATATCGGCTCCCTTACCTGCAGGGCGTTTTTGCAATGGTGCAGACGTTCCGAACAGGTGTTCAAAAGAGGTTGTTATGCCTAAGATGAAAACTCGCCGTGGTGC
>CANQWW010000168.1 GCA_947627655.1 uncultured Acinetobacter sp.
GTCCCTATCGTCTAGAGGCCTAGGACATCGCCCTTTCACGGCGGTAACCGGGGTTCGAATCCCCGTAGGGACGCCAGCTTTACTCTCCTCTTGTTTACTTTTTCTTCTTATAGTTTTTATCTATAAAAAACACTCTTCCATATTGAAAATAAGTCTCATTTCTCTTGAAAATTCACGCTAAGTTAATGATAATCGCTCGCATTCTAATTTAAATTATCTTTCACTATGCGTTTTGCTTACTCTACCCTGTCTATTGCTGTATTTTCTGCACTAAGTACCAGCCTGTTTGCTGACACGCCAACTCAAACTAAACAGACGCCAGTCAAGACCTCAGTCAAGTTTTCAACTATTGTCGTTGAAGCAAAGGAAGGCAATGAAGTAGGGAAAACGGTTTATAGTGAAGACCAACTCAAAAATATGCCTAATGGTAAAAAGACCATTGCAGAGTTTTTGAGACAAAATCCAAATGTACAATTTACGCGTGATACTCTAAAAGCAAGTAATCAAGCATCTTTAGCTCCTGAAAAAATTTCAATTAATGGTGCGCAGTTTTACGACAACAAGTTTGTGGTCAATGGAGTAAATACAAGTAATACGCTTGATCCCGTCGGAGAAAGTGCGGATGCATCATTTAATGGTGTACCTAGCCAAGCTCAAACCGCAAACATCAATACAGATTTGCTCTGTGAATTAGAAGTCATTGAAAGTAATGCAAGTGCGGAACATGGTGAGTTTCAAGGTGGGGTTATTTCTGCTAAAACATGTGCACCAAAATCAGCGATCGGAGAAATTCACGGTAGTATCAGCTTGGACTACACTTCAAGCGATTGGTCTCGCTTTAATTTCATAGATGAAACAGAAGAATTAGGTTCCGAAAAACTCGAACTCATGAGTTCCAATCAATATCATCGTGAATATGATATTTATGGATTGAGTGCTACACTCTATGGAAATTTGAACGAACGGTGGGGAGTCAGTTTAAACACTGGACTTCGTCAATCAAATATTCCCGTACTCAGTGGTTACTCTAATCAAAAAGTCGACACGAAAGAAAACAATAATAGTTTAGGTTTAACTGCTTTTTATACACCCAATGATAGAAATAAATATCAGTTTGGTATTGATCACTTTGATTATCGTCGTGATGGTTATATATCCAATAATATTCATTCTGACTACACCGTTGATAGTTTGACTAACACATTCTTTATACAGTCAGAACATTTGTTCAATAATTTTAAATTAGAAAATAACTTAAATTATCGTACGACTGATTCAGTGCGTGAACTAGATCAAGACTATTCAGCAAGCTGGGTTTATGCTGCTGGTGATAAAGATTGGAATCCAAATGCAATACAAGGCTCAACACTAACGGAGGGCGGTGTAGGTGGTGACCTTATTAATGCACAAAGTACGTTGAGTTATGATCTAAAAGCGAGCTTTAATCCAATTAAATTTGGCTCTGCCCGACATGTGATCAAATTAGGTGCAGGTTATAAACACAATGATGGCAGTTGGGATCGGAACTCAAATCATTCTTCTTATACAGGTTCAGGCTACGAGAGAATCCAAAATGATCAGGGCAAATACGTAGACGATAAAACCAAACCCAACCGCGGCAATCTAGGTGATGCTGTCTGTGCAGTGGGAGACTTCTTATGTTCTGATGCATCATTTGCCTACAAACCAAGTAATACAGATACCGAATGGCAGCAGTGGAGCGGTCAATATTTTAAAACAGGGTCTTGGTATGGTGCTGGAAAAGTCACGGCTCGTCAGGATCAATGGTCAACATTCATCGAAGATGAGATGTCTTGGAAGAACTTCACAGCACGTTTAGGGGCACGAGCTGATTACGACTCACTGGCTTCTAATCTCAACATTGCACCACGTAGTCGTATTGAATATCGTCCCTTTAACAATAATGCCCTACGCTTAACCAGTGGTTTTAACCGCTACTATGGTGTCACTTATCTAATTACTGAATTAGATGAAAAGACCAATGAGTTCCGTGGTTCATGGAGCCGAGACGCGGTGTATAGCAACACTTGGAATGTGGACAACAATTACGGTTGGCAATTAGATAAAAATGCATCCACTAGTGGAACCAAAGCCACAGATTTGGACACGCCCTATAATGATGAAACCATGTTCTCTTTGGATGGTGAGCTAGCAAATCTACAATGGGGTCTAAAATGGGTCAATCGAGACTTTGAAGATGCCATTCGTGAGAATGTGAAACTTAAATCTTTTGAAAACATCGATGGTGGTGAAGCAGATACCTACACCTTCAGTTTGCGTAATATTCGTCCTTATGATGTCTTGAACACTCAACATAGTTTTAGCTTAGGCTTAAGTTATGTTAATGATGAAACCTATACCTCAACGTATAAATCATCAGACAGCACTACAAATGACAACTGGGCAATGGTCGAGGGTGAACTTTATAAGATAGGTACATTACCAACCAAAGACTCACCATTTACTGCACGTTTAAACTGGTTAATTCAGTCCCCTTCGGCAACTTGGGCATGGAATAACTTCTTCAACTACCGTTCTGGCTCAACCAATTATGTGGCGACCAAAGAAAAAGTCTCTCTCGATAATGGTTTAGTTGCAACAGTCTACGAAGAAAAGGACTTTCCAAGTAAATTTACATGGGATACGCGCGCAACCTACAATTGGAATATCGCAAAAGACCAGAACTTAGTATTTGGTTTGACGGTGAGTAATTTACTCAATAAACGTAATCAATCTGTGACCACCAATAACGTGGTGTATTCAGAAGAAGGCCGTCGCTTTATTGTCGATGCAACATATAAATTTTAATTTATAGTTTCTAATCACCTGAAAACCGCAATATACCTTAGAATTATATTGCGGGATTTTCAACCAACTCTATTTTTTTAAGCAGTTTCTATACTCGCCTAGGCTATAATCAGGACATATTCAGCAGCAGACTTTCTCCATGTTAAAAAAAATCCTTATCGTTTTACTGATTCTGGCACCTTCTGCCCTCTATTTGTATTTGGTTAACCGTGACCATGCCCCAAGTAGCGCAACAGAAAGCAGCAATACACCGGCAGAAACTGTTCAAAGCCCGCAATACCAGACACCTGAGCATTAAAAATAATGCGGAAGCATCTATCTGTTTTCTAAATAAAAAATGGCACTCTATTAGAAAATTTCAATTTATGCTCATTTTCATCCAATTAAATCTAAAATAGCCCTTTTTCGTTTCTCTCCAACCCAATGACACAATCTCCCTCTCCACCCTCACAGTCCCCGACTGCTGAGGGCCATACCCCTGCTTTAAAACGTGCCATGGGCACACGTCACCTGATCATGCTTTCTCTGGGCGGTGCCATTGGTACCGGCCTGTTTATGGGTTCTGGTGAGGTCATTTCACAGGCCGGCCCTTTGGGTGCGGTGCTGGCATATATGATAGGTGGCCTGATTGCCTATATGGTCATGCTCTGTCTCGGTGAGCTTGCCGTACATTTACCGGTATCCGGATCATTTGGGGCATTCGCAACCAACTATATTGGTCCCGGTACGGGCTATATGGTGTCTTGGATGTACTGGCTGGGCTGGTCAGCCACCTTAGGGACTGAATTTACCGCAGCTGCCATCTTGATGCAGGAATGGTTTCCGCAAACCTCCATCTGGTTATGGACCCTGATCTTTGCTGGCGGCGTGTTACTCTCCAACCTGAGTTCGACCCGTACCTTTGCCGAATCTGAGTTTTGGCTGTCGATGGTTAAAGTCGCAACGGTATTGATTTTTATTATGCTGGGTTTTGCCTGCATCTTCGGTTTCGTGCCCTTCCAAGGCTATGAAACTGCACCAATGTTCCACAACCTTACTGAACATGGCTGGTTACCCAACGGCTTATTCCCACTTTTTGCCACATTACTGATCGTCAACTTTGCCTTTAACGGTACAGAAATGATCGGGATTGCTGCTGGTGAAACCGAGAATCCCGAGAAAAATGTGCCCAAAGCCATTCATGCCGCAGTCTGGCGTTTGATCATTTTCTTTGTTGGGACGATTATCGTAATCAGCTCATTACTTAGCTATACCGATGCCGGTCTGCAAGTCGGCGGACACGGTGGCCTGAGCAGTAGTCCGTTCGTGTCGGTCTTTACCCAGATGGGGATTCCCTATGCCGAAGACTTTATCCGCTTCGTGATCATTACCGCATTACTTTCCACTGCAAACTCTGGTCTGTATGCTGCTTCGCGGATGATGTGGGCCTTATCTGCCCAGAACCAGTTACCGCGTCTGTTTGCCAAAGTCAGCAAGTCGGGAGTCCCTTATGTTGCAGTGTGGGTCACCATGATTGGTGGTTTACCGGGTTTACTGTCGGAACAGTTTGGTGCCGATGTGATCTTCAAAAACCTGCTCGGTGTTGCTGCCTTTACCATGGTGATTGTCTGGATGAGCATCTGCTGGAGTCAGTTTAATTTCCGGCGTCAATGGTTGAAACAAGGCCATAGTGTTGCTGAATTAAAATTCCGTACCCCCTGGTTCCCACTCGTTCCAATTTTGGGTTTTATTTGCTGTACGGCCACAGGCCTGAGTATGGCAGCTGATCCGGATATGTTGTCCGGTTTTATCGGCTGTTTGCTGTTTATGGCAGCCTGCTATTCCAGCTATTACTGGCTTTATCACCCTAAATCTTGAGTTTTAAACACTGCTTCCATGGAAGCAGTTGCAAAAAGTGGACGTGCCCCGGCTTTAGTCCACTTTTTTATTGCTGTTTTTCCAGTTTCGGTATGACCAATCTGCTTGCCCTCAGCCAATATTATCCCAAGTCATTGCAGGACTGTTTAATGTTTAGACTGTTGCACTATTTTGTGCAAAAAGCCTTTTGACAAAGTTTCATTGACTGCTTAATATAGCCCTCACCTCGCAACGTCCCTATCGTCTAGAGGCCTAGGACATCGCCCTTTCACGGCGGTAACCGGGGTTCGAATCCCC
>CANQWW010000169.1 GCA_947627655.1 uncultured Acinetobacter sp.
GATCAAACTGTTTTTGATCGCCATTTGGCAAAGTGATAATTGGCATAAGAAATCCTTAAGGAGTGATGCCCCGTACAATAGAGCATATCACCGCGAGATTATGATCGAGGAGAACCTCAAAAGATAAAAACGGTGGATAAATAAAAAATCGCCTAGAATTTTACACAGATCGAGCTGTTTAATAAACCGTTAATACCTTTTTCTCGGGTTAAAATTCTGTTTGTTTCCGTTGATCTGTAAGATGCACGCACGATAGCAGACCTGAATGTGTTGCTGTTTTTCCCAAGCGTTACTCCCTAAAGTTTTCCCACTGCTGAAACTGTCCCTGCTCATAAGCATATAGTGAAGCAAATTGCGGCAGAATCGACTCACTCTGGGCCGGGCGGAAAAACACATAGTCATCAATCTGGAGCTGGCAGTTCAAGGGAACCTGCAACACTTCCTGATTGCTGCTCCGTCCATACAGCAAATGGGGCCGGACACCAAGTGGATAAATACATTTCCCACGCCAGTAGCCCCCGTAAATACAGATGGCTTTCCTACGTGGCTGCAACCATCTTAACCCGTCCAGTCCCGGCAACCGGAAATGATCGAGCACTTTCAGTACCGGTGCTGCAATCCATAAAGCCGGCTGCATGGGTTCCAGCCCCTCGATATCAAAGTCGGTCGGTTTGAGCAGCATTGAACCAAAGGACACATCATTACAGACACTCTGAATAAAATGATGGTGCAGTGTACCGCTGCCCGCCCCATTGAGGCAGAGCTGGGTGGGATCAAGTTCTGGCAAAGCCTGACACATGAGTTCGATAAAGCGCAGATAGCACTGCTGAGATTTTTGATAACTCTGGATCGGAGGAAAAATCTTGCTGGGGAGCTTAGCCACATGCGCATCATAACCCATTAAACCACTTAGACTCAGATATTGAGCATTACTCTTGATGATGGCCAGACAATGCATAAAGTGCTCCATATCGGCAATTCCACCGCGATGTAAGCCGATATCTATTTCCAGGTTAATGCGTAACTGTAAATTATGCTCCTGGGCATAACCCAGATACTGTTTCAGTCGCTGTGAAGAGTCAATCAGCCATTGAACCTGAGAAAGATGGTCAATATGGCGATGCTCGACAAAGTGCTTTAGCCCCTGAATGGGCACCGGCTTCCCCATCAACAGGTCAGCTTTTTTATAGGAGTTTAAGAGGAAGGCAGCATGTGGCAAGTGAAACACCATAAAAGCCTGGGTTTTAAACGCTGTAGCAATCCGCTTGAGTAAAGTCGAATTCGCCAAGGATTTCACCACCAGACGCGGCTTCAGATGCAGAGGGAATTTATGCCGTAACCATTCAATATTCTGCTCCAGCGTGGATACATCCAGAATCAACTGGGGCTGTCCATTGCCTTGGGCTTTCAGGCTATTCTGGAGTTCCTGAAAATAATCAAGATAGACCATGTTATTTCCTCCTCTATTCATTCAAGATGGAATGAATAGACGCTCCAGATAAGGATTAAGCCATTTACCTTCAGGGTCAAGTGTTTTACGCAATTGTAAAAAATCATGCCATTTCGGATAGAGCTCACACAATTGCCGGGCCTCTAAGGAGTGTAGTTTCCCCCAATGCGGACGCCCTCCATACTTCTGGAAAATTGGCTCGACCAAATCAAAAATGGCCTGATAATCCTGCTTATAAAATTGATGCACAGAAATTGAAACGGAATCCTGCTGATAAAAAGGACTCAGCCAGATATCATCTTGATGCACATAACGAAATTCAATCGGAAAAAATACCGGTGCTTTTTGTCGTCGCAGTACGTACATGATTTCCTCAAAACATGCCAAGCCCTGTTTCAAAGGCAGCTGATACTCCATTTCGTTAAAACGGGTATTACGGATACTGGGAAAAATACGGCTGGACCAGTCCACTGTGGTGCTTGGGCGAATGGCGACATTGAGCAAACGCTGTAACCATGGATTCAACCCTGGACACAGCCGGGTCAGTTCACAACAGATTTTCAGAAGAAAGTCCTCATCCATCCAGCCATCCGGGCGGGCCTGGGCTGCTTCCTGCGTTTCATCCAGACTTTTTAAAATGACAGTATTGGCATGCGTAAATGCCCAGAATTCAATATGCCGATGCTGGTATTTCCATTGGTCCATATGCGCATAAATATCCTCTAATGCACAGAGCTGAATCTGTTCACGTAAGCGGTACATGGAACGGTTTTGCAGCTGGATACGGGTCATGATGCCTAAACTACCTAATGCCACCCGCCCGGCAGCAAAAACCTCCGGGTTCTGCTCGGGCGTACATCGCAGCAAATTGCCGTCGGCAGTCAGTAATTCAAACTCCGATACCAGCGCGGATAGACACGGCAATGCCAGCCCTGTGCCATGAGTACCGGTGGCGATTGCTCCGGCCAGACTTTGTTTATCAATATCTCCCTGATTGACCAGGGCCTGATCAATCGTGGCCAGTTTCTCACCGACAGCATAAAGCCGGGTTCCTGCCCAGAAGCTGCTGCGGCATTCTTTCTGGTCAAAATCACACATGCCTTTTAGCTGATCCAGGCACACCAGGACATCACTGGTTTTGACCAGCGGACTAAAGGAATGTCCGGCGCCGACCACCCGCAGTTTAGGATAGACATGCACCAGCCCCTGCAACATCTCAATGCTGTAAGGATGAAATATACTGGGGTTTGAATGCTGAGAACCCGACCAGTTGGTCCATCGCTCTGCTGGTGCTATCTCCATGCTGCTTCCTTCCACCCGGTTATAAAACAATAAATCTCGGGCAGATCGATCATTGTTCTTCTTGTTATATCAATATTGTTATCTAGCCTTCATCATGCGGTGATCGGGAAAAGGAAGTCAATTGCGTTGTTTGTATAGATTTGTAAAACCCTTTATTTTATAAATACTTGCAAAATAATTTGATTTTAACAGTCATAAATCCAGTAAAAATATCTGCTTATTTTGTGCTGAGGCAGGCAAGGATCTGCTTTTTAATTTGCTGTCTCTATTGCTCGACTCTTTATAGCAGTCTGCATACAGCCAAGCGACACCGCCAGTAACAGTTCGCTCCTGCTAATCAAGATCAAAAAAACAGAAAAATAAGCATATGTAGAGATAAGATACAAACGCTCGACTAAAGCATAAATGTCAAAAAGCTGCAAAATTGCTAGATTTAGAGCAATTACACAATAATTATTTATTCATGGAGAGAACAATGGTCAGTGCATACAATGAATTACCACGCACACCAGCCAATTTTGTAGCGCTTTCACCTTTACGCTACCTAGAACGTGCAGCCTATATTTATCCCAACCAGAATGCCATTATTCATGGTCAGCGTGAAATCACCTGGCGCACGACTTATCAGCGTTGTCGTCAGTTTGCCCATCAGCTACAGCAACTGGGTGTCGGCAAAAATGATACCGTTTCTGTCCTGCTCCCCAATGTTCCTGCCATGATCGAAGCACATTTCGCCATCCCGATGGCAGGTGCGGTACTCAATACCTTAAATACCCGTCTGGATGCCAAAACACTGGCTTTTATGCTGGAGCATGCTGAAAGCCAGGTGTTACTGGTCGATCCTGAATTTTCTGCAGTCGCGGCAGAAGCCTTAGCTCTCCTGCCGCAGCAAGAAATTTATGTCATTGATGTCGCTGATGCAGAATTTGAGGGTGAAGATACGCGTATCGGCCAAATTGAATATGAAGACTGGCTGGCGCAAGGCGATCCTGAATTTGAATGGCATTTACCGGGTGATGAATGGGATGCCATCAGCCTGAGCTATACCTCTGGCACCACTGGCAACCCAAAAGGCGTGGTCTATCACCATCGCGGTGCCTATAT
The DNA here is from genome assembly GCA_947627655.1 of uncultured Acinetobacter sp. GTDB lineage: Bacteria > Pseudomonadota > Gammaproteobacteria > Pseudomonadales > Moraxellaceae > Acinetobacter. The sequence continues at coordinate 3,857 of CANQWW010000169.1, forward strand.
CAATGCAGCCAGTAATATCATTGCCTGCGGCATGACACCACGTGCCACCTATCTGTGGACACTGCCTTTATTCCACTGTAATGGCTGGTGTTTTGCCTGGACCATGGCAGCCAACGGCGGTACCAATATCTGTCTGCGTAAAGTCGACCCAGAACTGATTTTCCAGTTGATTGCCAAACATAAAGTGGATTATTTCTGTGGTGCACCAATTGTCCTGTCGATGTTGATCAATACCCCGGAAGAGAAGAAAACCCAGTTTGAGCATCGTGTTGAAGTGATGGTGGCAGGTGCTGCACCGCCAGCCGCAATTATCGAAGGCATGCGTAATATTGGTATTAATGTTACCCACGTGTATGGTCTAACCGAGACTTATGGTCCTTCAGCACTCTGTGCTTCGCAGGCTGGCTGGTCAGATCTGTCGATTCAGGAGCAGGCTCAGTTACACTCACGTCAGGGCGTACCGTATCCACTCCAAGATGGCATGAAGGTGCTTGATCCGGACACCATGCAGGAAGTGCCACATGATGGTAAGACACTGGGCGAAATCATGTTCCGTGGCAACATCGTGATGAAAGGCTATCTAAAAAATCCGGAAGCGACGGCGGAGGCGTTTGCCGGAGGCTGGTTCCATACCGGTGATCTGGCGGTTTGCCAGCCCGATGGCTATGCCAAGATTACCGACCGTTCCAAGGATGTGATTATTTCTGGCGGTGAAAATATCTCCTCTTTGGAAGTAGAAGAAATTTTATATCAACACCCGGCAATCCTGACCGCAGCAGTGGTTGCGAAACCTGATCCGCGCTGGCAGGAAGTGCCATGTGCCTTTGTGGAACTGAAAGAAGGCAAGACGGCAAGCGCTGAAGAACTGATTGAATTCTGTAAACAGCATTTAGCGCGCTTTAAAGTCCCTAAAGATGTGGTGATTACCGAGATTCCGAAAACCTCAACCGGAAAGCTGCAAAAGTTTATTCTGCGTGAATGGGCCAAAGAACGTTCAACTGGTGAATTCAGTTAACCGACACGTAAAAAAGGAAGCATAAGTGCCATTGCTGTCCCACAATTTTTCACAAGAGGAAGCTCATTTGAGCTTCCTCTTGTTTTATGGGTATTTTATCGGGT
>CANQWW010000170.1 GCA_947627655.1 uncultured Acinetobacter sp.
ATCAAAGTTCTGAGGTACAGGTTAGAAAGGGAGTAACATTCGGCCGCATACAAGCATTCAAACGAAAGCAATTGAAATTGCACTAGAACAATTCAGAGGTTTGTTTGATTGTTTCAAAGAGAAATGTGAATAACAATTTCTATTGCCGAGCGGCATCTTATGTATTGTGTCTTGTAAGAAATTGACAGGACTTAGCATCCTTGATCTCTTGAATCAGCAATATAAGAGAGAAACAGGCTTTTGTCAATTTATAGACGAAAAAAATACGCGATATTTTATCGCGTATTTTTTATTAAGCATGCTTGCTTAGATATTTTCTTCAATAAATGCAGTCAGTTTAGACTTAGGTGCAGCACCGACTTGAGTCGCAACTACTTCACCATTTTTAAACATAAGTAGGGCAGGAATGTTACGGATGTTGAAATTCACCGCCGTTTGTTCGCAAGAGGTTACGTCTACTTTTACGATTTTAACTTTGCCTTGGTATTCGTCAGCGAGTACTTCCAGCACAGGCGCAATCGCTTTACATGGCGCACACCAGCCAGCCCAGAAGTCAACTAATACAGGAACGTCTGATTGAAGAACGTCTGCTTCGAAATTTGTGTCAGTAGTATTTACGATGTTGCCAGACATGCTAGGAGCTCCAGAAATAATTTTTTAAAGATGGCTATAATTCTTAGTATTACATAGCCTTCTTTAACAATGTAGGGGTATATGCAAATTTTCAACCGATTATTATATTTTGTCTAATGGATGATCACGATAGTAATCATCGTGTAACACTATCATCACAAATATGAAAACTTATTTGCCATTAAATTGAGCAGATAAATGGCTTTTAAATTGCATTGTTGTGAATTACTCTAGGCACAATTCGTTAAAGGTTTATTTCTGGAATGTCTGACTTTTTGATTGATGAAGAATTACTTGCTGCCATCGACATGGGATCAAATAGCTTTCACCTGGCCATTGCCCGGGTAGATCATGGCGAAGTCAAAAAATTGGCATCAATGTCAGAAAAAGTTCAGCTCGCAGCAGGTCTGGATGAAAATAAAAACTTGACTGAAGCCGCCCAGCAGCGTGGTTTGGCTTGTCTGGCACGTTTTGTGGGGCGTTTGGGTTCAGTACAACCAAACCGTTTACGTATTGTGGCGACCAATGCACTGCGTCAGGCTAAAAATGGTCAGGAATTTATTCAAAAAGCAGCAGAAATTTTATCGAAACCCATCGAAATTATTGCTGGTCGTGAAGAAGCACGGCTGATTTATTTGGGTGTTTCCCACACCATGGCCAATAGTGGCCGTCGTCTGGTGGTAGACATTGGTGGGGGATCAACCGAGCTGATTATTGGTGAAGAATTTGAGCCGATCCATACCGAATCGGTCCAGATGGGCTGTGTTGCTTTTAGCAAAGCCTATTTTGCTGACGGCGAGATAAGTCAGAAAGCTTTTGATAAGGCTGTGACAGCTGCACGTAAAGAAATTTCCGGAATTGCCAATACCTATAAAGAAGCAGGCTGGGAGGCGGTTGTCGGTTCCAGTGGCACGATCAAAGCCTGCCGTCAGATTTGTGTCAACATGGGCTGGAGCAATGACAAAGAACAGCTCACCCGTGAAGGTTTAGAAAAACTCAAAGACAAGTTGCTGAAATATAAACATGTCTCGAATATGGAATTTGAAGGTCTCAAAGAAGACCGCCGTGCGGTATTACCTGCCGGGATTGCCATTCTTTATGCGATTTTTGATGTACTGGGTATTCAGCATCTGGTTTATTCGGATGGCGCCTTGCGTGAAGGAGTGATGTACGACTTACTCGGCCGCTTCCAGCATGAGGATATTCGGGACCGTTCCGTACATGCGCTGATGGGCCGTTATAATGCGGATAACAAACAGGCTGAGCGTGTAGTCAGTACGGCACAAAAACTGTTTAATGATGTGGCTAAGCCACTCGGCCTGAATACTGAAGATAGTGACCTGCTGCGTCGAGCGGCTTATCTGCATGAAATTGGCTTGGCGATCAGCCATAGCGGTTATCATCGGCATGGCGCTTATCTGTTACAGCATTCCGATATTGCGGGTTTTTCGCAGGTGGATCAGAATTATCTGTCACATTTGGTCGCACACCATCGTCGCAAATTGCGCAGTGATGCCAAGATTGATGTCACTAAAGTCGGTGGTTTAAGACTTTTATACCTGTGTTTGCTGCTTCGTTTGGCGGTTTTGGTCAATCACAGTCGCAGTGATGAGATGCTTCCTGCCATTGAATTGAAGGTGAAGAATGCGCAACAATGGCAACTTAGTGTAGCTGGTGATGCCCGTCAATGGCCATTGCTGGTGGCTGAGCTGCATGATGAACAACTGCAGTTTAAACATTGGGATATCGAACTCTCAATTCAGTCTGAACAATTTGTTGATTAACACCTTTATAGGGATGAAAACGGTTAACCTATGAAAAATAAAGCAACTCCATCAAAAGCATGGAAGACCGTGCAGATTGCACGTCATCCTGAACGTCCACAATTCCTGGACTATGTGGGTGAAATATTCACTGAATTTGATGCTTTACATGGTGACCGTCTTTATGGTGACGATGGCGCAATGATTGGTGGTCTGGCACGTTTTGATGGCCAGCCGGTTATGATTGTTGGTCAGCACCGTGGCCGCAGCACCCGTGAAAAGTTACAGCACAACTTTGGTATGGCCAACCCGGAAGGTTACCGTAAAGCACAGCGTCTGCTGGATATGGCGGAACGTTTTAATTTACCTGTATTTACCTTTATTGATACCATGGGCGCGTACCCAGGTGTCGGTGCAGAAGAACGCGGTCAGGCAGAAGCGATTGCAACCAGTCTGGCACAATTGTCAAACTTAAAAGTCCCTGTCATTGCAACCGTGTTGGGTGAAGGTGGTTCAGGCGGCGCCCTCGGTATTGGCGTTGCAGACCGTGTGGTGATGCTGTCGCATAGTATTTATTCTGTGATTTCGCCTGAGGGCTGTGCCTCAATTTTGTGGAAAACTGCTGAAAAAGCAGAACAGGCCAGTGAAGCTTTAGCCCTGACTGCAGAGAAACTGCAGAAAATGGGTATTGTTGAATATGTCGTAGATGAAGGCGAAGGCGCGCATCTCAATCCTGAACAGATCATGCAAGATCTGAAAGCAGTATTGAAGCAAGCACTGAGTGAACTGCAACCTATGGAAACTGAGGCAAGATGCGAAGCACGTTACCAGCGTTTAATGAAGTTTGGCAGCGACAATTTAGGTCTGGTTTCTTAAAACAGCTGCAGGGTTTTCCTGCAGAGACAAAATTTCTCATCGGATGTAGTGGTGGCGTGGATTCCATGCTGTTGCTGCATCTGATGTTTTTTTTGTGCCCGGAAAAAATTCGGGCGATTTATGTCGATCACCAGCTGCAAAACAGCAGCGCTGAATGGGGCAGCTTCGTGCGAGAAGAATGCCAGAAGCTGAATATTCCCTGTATCATTCAGCCGGTTGAAGTCGCACCGGGTAATCTGGAAAATCAGGCACGGGAAGCACGGTATCAGGCCTATCTGCAACATTTGCAGTCGAATGAAATGCTGGTGTTGGCCCATCACCAGCAGGATCAGGCAGAAACCTTGATGTTGCGTTTACTGTCAGGTGCCGGAGTTGATGGTCTGTCGGCCATGAAACAACTAGATGTCCGGGAAGATTACCGTATTTGGCGTCCCTTATTGAATATCTCTCGTGAGCAGATCTGCCAATGGGCGGCTGACCTGCATATTCAAAATATTGAAGATCCGACCAATCAGGACTGTACTTATGACCGGGCCTGGGCACGCCAATGTTTGTGGCCGCTTTTAAGTGAGCGTTTTCCAAAAATGCAGACTGCGCTGGCACGAACGACCGCGTTGATGCAGGATGCGCAGGAGATTTTGCACGATGTGTTACAGCAAGATACCCGGTCCTGTATTCAAAATCATGTGCTGGATTTGGCTAAATACACTGAACTTTCTGCACCGCGTCAGCGTCAGTTGCTCTCCAGTTGGATGAAAGGAACAGGGCCATACCGGCCTTCCTTAGATATGGTACAGCGTTTGCAGCGTGAAGTGATTGCAGCCCGTCCTGATGCACAAGCTGCGTTACATTGGCAGGGCTTTTATTATGTACGTTTTCAGCAGCAGGTGCATAAGCTGGAAAAAGCAGTTTATCTGTCCGAGCAACTTGCAGCTGAACAGCAGATCAATTGCCAACTTGGCGATGCTCTGGAGCTGCCTTCTGGACAATTTCAGATTCAGCCCGCTGCCTATGGCTTGTCCCTGAGTTTGTTGAAGCAGACCTTGCAACTGACCCAGCGTCAAGGTGGGGAAAAGCTTCATCTGCATGGGCGTATCGGTTCCTGGCCACTGAAAAAAGCCATTCAGGATGCGCAAATATTTCCATGGATGCGGCATACAATTCAAATATTAAGCATAGATAATGTTATGCTAGGCGTGTTTACACCTCAAGGATTTTGGCTCGCTGAATCTGCTTATTGTACGGCAGAGGGATGGCAGCCAGTTTCAGTCTCTTCAATCTCAGCACACAACGACGAGCATTAAAATGAGCACAGCTTTAAATTGTAATATTACTTTCATTGGCGGTGGTAACATGGCTCAAGCCTTGATTGGCGGCCTGATTGCACGTGGCTTGCCACCGACTTGTATTACAGTTTCTGATCCGGCGGAACAGGTGCGTACATTGCTTGCAGAAAAATCCATTCAGGCGACAAATGACAATATTGCTGCGGTACAGGATGCTGATATCGTGCTACTCGCGGTAAAACCACAGGTATTGGCCAGTGTCTTAAAGCCGTTGCATGGCCTGCTGGATGGTAAGCTGGTGATTTCGATTGTAGCGGGGGCGGAGATTGCGACTTTAG
>CANQWW010000171.1 GCA_947627655.1 uncultured Acinetobacter sp.
GTAAGTTTTTTCGCAGGTTTTCTATGTCGGTTTATACCACTTTGACTTTAAAGGAAGTTCAGGATTTTGCAGCGCCTTATGGTCTCAAGGCGATTGATCTGATTCCCATTCAAGGAGGTATCCAGAACACTAACTACTTTCTGGTCTGTGAAGATCGGCAATATGTATTGACTGTGTTCGAGGATATGGATGAAAAGGCTGCTGGTGAATTGGTGCCTGTGCTTGAGCATTTAGGGCAGGCAGGCGTGGCTGTGCCTGTACCATTATCCCATTCAGGCAAGGCCATTCATAGCATCAAGGGTAAGCCAGCCCAGATCGCGCCACGTATGCTGGGTGAACATCCTATGCCAGCGACTACGGCTCAGGCGGAAGCCATTGCCATTGCTCAAGCAAAAATGCATGTGGCACTGCAAGATTTTAAACTAGAACGTGAATTTGTACGTGACCATGCCTACTGGTACAACGTGGCACAGGAGATCAAACCGACCCTGAATGCCGCAGATAAAGTGTTGTTAGGTAAATTACTCGGTTTATATGAAGCGCTGACAGCTGTTTATACCGATCGTCCACGTGGCTTTATTCACTCAGACCTGTTCCGTGACAATACTTTATTTGAGGGTGATCAGCTCAATGGAATTCTGGACTTTTATGAATTGAATAAAGATGAATTACTGTTTGATATCGCCATTACCCTAAATGACTTCTGCACCGACTATCCGGCAGTCACTTTAAATGAAGAACGGGCGATGGCTTTCCTAAAAGCCTATGAGAGCATCCGTCCGTTGACGGAGGATGAAAAAGCCTGTCTGCAGCTCTATTTGGCCATGGCTGCGGGCCGTTTCTGGATGATGCGCTTACAAGTGGCACAGAAAAATGCGGCAGAAGGGCGTAGCGGAGGAGATATTCTGCAAAAGAACCCGCAAGAGATGCGTAATATGCTGATTGAACGTCTTAAATTTGTGACAGCTTAGGCAGGAAGGACAGCAAGATGCGTGATCAGGGGCGTTTGGTGGAATGGTTTGATGACAAAGGCTATGGCTTTATTCAGCCCAATGAAACCAGCAAAGAACGGGTGTTTCTGCACATTAAGGACTTTGCCCGTCCTGGTCCGCGTCCGATTGTCGGTTGTGCTTTGGATTATAAAGTGATCCTGGATGAGCGCGGTCGCTATCGTGCCCAGCAGGTAACATATCTCAAGGCAGCACAAAGCAAAGGCTTTGCAAGCAAGCCGAAGGTTTCTACGCCGCCAAAACAGGCAAAACTGTCTGCGATGCAGCTCTTCTGTGTCGGCTATATTCTGTTTCTAGCGATACTGACCCTAATGGGCTTGCTCAGCGGTCTGATACTCTTGTTGATCAGTCTCATGAATGCCTTGAGCTACTGGCTGTATGCGCAGGACAAGGAAGCTGCACAGCTGGGTAACCGGCGGATTCCGGAAAATAGTTTACATGTGGTGGCTTTTCTGGGTGGCTGGCCAGCGGCTTGGTTGGCACAGCAAAAACTGCGACATAAAACACAAAAACAACCATTTCGTCAGATTTATTTTTGTACTATAGGATTTAATATCATTTTGATTCTATGGCTCATTTCCCCATTTAATCATCTGAATGTTTAGGGGAAATTGAGAATAAAGGAGAGGGCATGAATTATTCGATTGACAAGGACCCTAACCGTACCCTGACATTTATTTTATATATTCTTTATATTGTGGCTATTTTTAGCGGGGGGTTACTGGCCGTGATTGCGCTGATCATTAACTATGTGAAGCGAAGTTCGGTTCGAGGTAGCCTCTTTGACAGTCACTTTCGCTGGCAGATTCGAACGTTTTGGTGGTATCTGATCTGGAATATTATTGCCTTTGTGCCTTTCTTTTTCCTGTTTTTTACAGGTGAAAATCCAGACCTGTTTGCCGGTGTAGCACTGGGCGCCACTAGCTTTTGTTTAATGGTGATCGGTCTGGCGTGGATCTGGATTGTCTATCGTGCCATTCGCGGTATTATGCGCCTGAATGACAATTTGCCGATGTATCCATAAATCAGTCCGTGCTTTTATCGTCGCTGAGCGTCAGTTCGGCAACAGCGCCTGAGTAAGAGCTTAAGGCATGGCAAGACCTGCCTTAACCAGATCACTCGATATTCTCAGGCTATATTTTAAATAAATGCAGACGGCTGTAGCAGTTCAGCCAAAGTACTGTCCACACTGCTGATTGGATTAATATCGAGCAGTGAACTACTTTTTGCAGCGGTTGTTGTGGCAATGCTTTCATCCAGTAAGCTATTCAGGTCAATCTCGTGCGAAGTCAAGCTGCTCAATAAGGAATCGACTGAACTGGCTGAATTTAGGCTGCTCGTCAAAGTCGTCAATGCGTCAGTTAATCCAGCAATCACTTCAGCAACTTTCTCTATACCTTCAATAGCACCAATAATGAATTTATTCAGTACATCGACTGCAGGCTCCAGTTTCAGGATCAGCTCTTTGAGATCAAGCTGTATACCTAAGGTGGTACCCACATTTTGGATAGCAGATTTGAGCTGACTGATCCCATCAATTAAGCCGCTCAGCAACTCAGAATCCTGGATGGTTTCATTATTCTGTAGCACATGATTGACGACATATTTTAAAGAATCTATTAACTCCAGTACTTTTTCTAATTGAATACCATCACTGAGCTTTTCTTTAACCTCTGCGAGCAGCGGGAACAGAAGATTGGAAAGCTCAGCTAAAATATCAGTATTGGCTAAATTGGAGAGGGTCGATTGAATCTTGTCAATGCTTTCTGCAGCAGATGCAATTGTATCGCCAAGACCACTCTCGAAGATTTTATCGGTGGCGGATTCAAGGAGCTGTCCTATACTGCTATCCGCCAGCGTATCAACCACTTTTTCTACAGTGGAGCTGATTGCGCTGGTCATTGTAGTTTTTAGCTGAGTAGCAACAGTCAGTACAGGACTGAGTTTGTTGGTGATCAAGCTAAATGATTTAAACAGAGCCATAGCCTTATCCTTTTTAATTTTTGATTGATGTGGTTTTTATTATTTTCTGCAAGAGAAAAACTTATAGGTATAAGCGTTCATAAAAGGGACTTCAACTACCGCTTATCCACAAAGTTTTAAAGCCAATTTGACGCTTGCATAGGGGGATAACACTATTCAATTGATTATTTAAGCGAAGTCTCTCAATCCGATTCTTTTTTTAACCACTTCGGTTTCCACTCACTGGCGATGACGCCCACTACGACCAGCAAACCACCGAGTAATGCGAGTGCAGGCAGACGTTCACCGGCTATGCGGCCAATCAGCGCAGCCCAGACTGGTTCACCTGAATAGATAATGGCAGCCTGAGAGGGGTCGACCATCTGCTGCGCCCAGTTCATGACCAGCTGAATCACTGCACTGGCTATACCGAGGCCCACCAAAATCATGGCGAGATGTGGATGGAACTCGGGAAGCTGGGTTTCTCCCAGTACCGGTGCGAGTAGAAAGCAGAAAAGCGAGGCAAATAACAGTTGCAGTACCGTGACCCGATGAGTATTGACCTGAGCGGCAAAGTAGCTGATAAAAATAATCTCGAGGGCAATTGCAAATGAACCCAGAATGGTCAGCAGCTGACCAAAGCTGAGTTGAATCGCCCCGAAGCCATTCCCGGTTAAAAACACCAAGCCGATAAAGGCAAACAGTGCGCCAATCCAGGTCATGAGATGTGGCTTGTTACGGAATAATAGCCAGAGCAGAATCGGCACCAAGGGGACATAGAGTGCAGTTAGAAAAGCGGATTCACTACTGCTAATCGTCTGTAAGCCTACAGTCTGCGTGCCGTAACCGATGGCCATCAAGGCGCCAATAACAGCACCAGCAAATACATCTTTGCGCCCTATGCCGTTCAGGTACTGGAGGGAAAGCAGTGTGACAGCAAGCGCCGCAGCAGCAAAGCGGAAGGCCACAAATAGAATGGGGCTAGAAAAGTTTAGACCGTATTGTACGGTAAGGAAACTGCCACCCCAAATGATGGTAATCAGGATTAGGGACAGTTGCGGGAGTTTGGGTTTGAGTGAAGCCGAGGATGCAATGACAGATGACATGGGAGATCGAATCAGAAAAGATAAAAACGAAAAGAGGCCCGAAGACCTCTTTTACAGCAGCATCATTGTTTTAGATTAAGCGTCTAAAACAGTTTGTGCTTCACGAAGGTTTAAAGTGCCTTCATAGATTGCACGACCGGTAATCGCACCAAGAATACCCGGTTGACCTTTTAAGCCGTGAACGTCATCAATATTGGTGACACCACCAGAAGCAATTACAGGCAGACCCGAATAAGTCGCAAGGTTGACAGTTTGTTCAATGTTAACGCCCTGCATCATACCGTCACGCGCGATGTCTGTATAGACAATGCTCGATACACCAGCATCAGCAAAACGTTTTGCCAGTTCAGTTGCTTTCACGTCAGTGACATTGGCCCAACCATCCGTTGCAACCATGCCGTTCATGGCATCAATACCGACAATGATATGACCTGCGAACTGTTTACATGCCTCTTCAACGAACTCAGGCTCTTTAACTGCCTTGGTGCCGATAATCACATAAGATACGCCTGCATCCAGGTAGTGTTGAATGGTTTCTAGTGAACGGATACCACCACCGATTTGAATTGGTAAGTTTGGCTGAGCTTTGGCAATCGCTTCTACGACTGGTTTATGAATCGGCGTACCTGCAAAAGCACCGTTCAGATCAACCAGATGGAGACGGCGTGCACCTTCATTGACCCAATGCTGTGCGGTTGCGACTGGATCATCAGAAAATACGGTATCGTCTTCCATACGACCTTGTTTTAAACGGACACATTTGCCATCTTTCAGGTCAATTGCAGGGATGATCAGCATGCTTTCGCTCCTGGCCTA
>CANQWW010000172.1 GCA_947627655.1 uncultured Acinetobacter sp.
GGAATACTAATGATAGATACAGATTTTAATACATTCAATCCTAATAAAAACAACTGGATTTATTTTTATTTTATAACGGCATAAGCCATTTTTCAGGATTAGAACATGTCAACGACTGTGATTATTCTTGCGGCAGGTAAAGGGACGCGGATGCGCTCCAGTTTACCCAAAGTATTACAACCGCTCGCAGGACGTCCTTTACTCAGTCACGTCATTGAGACTGCACAACAACTCCAAGCAGACAATATCATTACCATTTATGGTCATGGCGGCGAGCAGGTTCAAGCTGCTTTTACAGCGCAAAAAATTAATTGGGTCGAACAGGCGGAACAACTCGGTACCGGTCATGCCGTCCAAATGACTTTACCGGTGCTGCCACAAGATGGCGTATCACTGATCCTTTCTGGTGATGTACCTTGTATTAATCCTGTAACCTTGCAAAAACTACTTGATGCCACTACGGAAACTGGTATTGGTCTGGTGACCCTCACCCTACCAGATGCTAATGGTTATGGCCGTATTGTGCGTGACAATGGCAAAATTCAGGCCATCGTTGAACATAAAGATGCCACCGAAGAACAACGTCAAATTAAAGAAATTAATACCGGAATTTATGCAGTCAGCAATGCCAAGTTACACGAGTGGCTGCCACGTTTAAGCAACAACAATGCCCAAGGCGAATACTATCTGACTGATATCGTCGCGATGGCACTGGCGGATGGCATGCAGGTGGCTTCAGTCGAACCTGAGCTGGCTTTTGAGGTTGAAGGCGTCAATGACCGGGTACAACTGGCTGCTTTAGAACGTCAATTCCAGGCTTACCAGGCCAAGCAGCTGATGCAGCAAGGCGTGCATCTGATTGACCCAAGTCGTTTTGACTTACGTGGTTCACTGAAAGCGGGTCAAGATGTCCGTATCGATATCAACGTCATCATTGAAGGTGATTGCGAGCTAGGCGATAACGTTGAAATTGGCGCCGGTTGTGTTATCAAAGACACCAAAATTGCAGCTGGCACCAAGGTTCAGCCATACAGCATTTTCGACCATGCCATTGTCGGTGAAGAGACCCAGATTGGTCCCTTTGCACGACTACGTCCAGGTGCGAAGCTTGCTGCCGAGGTACATGTTGGAAACTTTGTTGAAGTAAAAAATTCGAGCATTGGTCTTGGCTCTAAAGCCAACCACTTCACCTACCTGGGTGATGCTGAAATCGGTGCCGGTTCTAATATTGGCGCAGGAACCATTACCTGCAATTATGACGGCGCAAATAAATTTAAAACCATCATTGGTGATCAGGCTTTCATTGGTTCGAACAGTTCATTGGTTGCACCTGTGAAAATTGGCAATGGTGCTACAGTGGGTGCAGGCTCGACGATTACTCGTGATGTGGAAGACAACAGTTTGGCAGTGGAACGTTCTAAGCAATTTGCCAAAGAAAACTATCCACGTCCGCAAAAGATCAAGAAATAAGGGAAAATCATTATGTGTGGTATCGTCGGTGGCATTGCGGAACGCAACATCAGCAATATTTTAATTGAAGGCTTAAAACGCCTGGAATACCGCGGCTATGATTCGGCAGGTTTGGCACTTATTAACAATAGCCAAGTCTTGCGTGAACGTCGTGTCGGCAAGGTGGCGAACCTTGAACAGGCTGTAAATGAGTCCCAGATTAGTGGCTCACTCGGCATTGCACATACTCGTTGGGCCACCCATGGCAAACCAACTGAAGAAAATGCCCATCCGCATATTTCTGAAAATGTGGCCGTGGTGCATAACGGGATTATTGAAAACTATCAAGAACTCAAAGATGATCTTGAGGCTTTGGGTTATATCTTTACTTCACAAACCGATACCGAAGTCGTAGCACATTTAGTCAATGATGCGCTGAAATCGACGCCGAGCTTACTGGACGCTGTTCGCCAAGTCGTGCCTCAGCTGAAAGGTGCTTATGCACTGGGTATCGTCCATACAGCACATCCAGATGAACTGATTACCGTGCGCGAAGGTTCACCACTGGTGATTGGGGTTGGGATTGGCGAGAACTTTATCAGTTCTGACCAACTGGCCCTGCTGCCGATTACTAACCGTTTTATCTACCTGGAAGAAGGTGATATTGCCCGTCTGACCCGCACAAGCATTGAAGTCTTTGTCGATGGTCAACTGGTCGAGCGTCCGGTCAAAGAACTCGATGCCACGGTGAGTAATGCGTCTAAAGGTGAATACAAACATTATATGCTCAAAGAAATTTATGAGCAGCCTGAAGCAATCAAACAGACGATTTCCCAAGCTTTGAATGGTCATACCCTGCGGGAAGACTTTTTAGCATCTGCGGTGGAAGATTTTACCCAGATTCAGCAAGTGCAGATTATTGCCTGTGGGACCAGTTACCATGCCGGTATGATTGCCAAATACTGGTTTGAACAGCTAATTGATCTGCCTTGCCAGGTGGAAATTGCCAGCGAATTCCGTTATCGCTCGCCGGTGATTGTGAATAACACCCTGTATGTGTGTATTTCCCAGTCGGGTGAAACTGCAGATACCTTGGCAGCCCTGCGTGATACACAAAAACGCGCTGTAGCTAAAGGTTTAAATATTACCACGATGACTATTTGTAACGTGGCGACGTCTTCGATGGTGCGTGAAACCAACCACAGCCTGCTCACGTTGGCAGGTCCTGAAATCGGTGTAGCTTCAACCAAAGCCTTTACCACCCAGCTGGCTGCGCTGATGCTGTTGGTACTGAAACTGGGTACAGTGAAAAATACGATTGCCGCAGAACAAGTCGCAGCCATTAGCACTGACTTATGGCATATTCCAAAAGTGATTCTGGATACCCTGCAAAATAATACTGAAATTTTGCGCCTATCTGAACTGTTTGTTGAAAAACAACACTGCTTGTTCTTAGGTCGTGGTACGCATTTCCCGATTGCTCTGGAAGGTGCCTTAAAGCTGAAGGAAATTTCCTATATTCATGCGGAAGGTTATGCGGCAGGTGAACTGAAGCATGGCCCATTGGCTCTGGTCGACAATGATATGCCGGTGGTGATTCTGGCACCACAGGATGATATGCTGGACAAACTAAAATCCAATATGGAAGAAGTTCAGGCGCGTGGCGGTGAACTGTTTGTCTTTGCCGATGAGCATAGCGGTATTAAAGCCAAGGAACGTCAGCACGTGGTTCACATTCCAAGCATCGATGCCCTACTAGCACCGATTGTCTACAGTATCCCGGTGCAACTGCTGTCCTACCATGTGGCTGTTCTGCGTGGCACTGATGTCGATCAGCCACGTAACTTGGCCAAGTCGGTGACCGTAGAATAATTGAATAAAAGGCTGGAATTTCCAGCCTTTTTTCTCAAAGGATAAATGAAAAATGACCAAACTGACTTGTTTTAAAGCCTATGATATTCGCGGCAAACTGGGTACAGAGCTCAATGAAGAGATCGCGTATAAAGTGGGTCGTGCCTATGGCCAGATTTATCAGCCTAAAACAATCGTGGTGGGCTGCGATGTGCGCCTCACAAGCGAAGCACTTAAACAAGCAACGATTAAAGGCTTAAATGAGGCGGGTGTGAATGCCTTAGATCTGGGGATGACCGGAACCGAAGAAGTCTATTTCGGTGCCTTCCATCTAGATGTGCAAGGCGGGATTGAAATCACGGCCAGTCATAACCCGATGGATTATAACGGCATGAAACTGGTGCGGGAAAATGCCCGTCCCATTGGTGCGGATTCAGGGTTAAAAGAGATTCAAGCACTGGCAGAATCAGGTGAATTTAAAACAGTTGCAACTCAGGGGACCACTCAGAAATACAATATTTTGCCTGAGTTTATCGACCACCTGATGAGCTATATCAATCCAGCAAAAATTACTCCGTTAAAATTGGTGGTCAATGCAGGTAATGGCGCAGCGGGTCACGTCATTGATGCCATTGAAGAAAAATTTAAAGTGCTGCAAATCCCGGTAGAATTCATCAAAATTCATCATGCAGCCGACGGTACCTTCCCAAATGGTATTCCTAATCCAATTCTGGTCGAGAACCGAGCCAGTACCCAGCATGCAGTGCTAGAGCATCAGGCAGATATGGGCATTGCTTGGGATGGTGACTTTGACCGCTGCTTCCTGTTTGATGAAAAAGGTCAGTTTATTGAAGGCTATTATATTGTCGGACTGCTGGCACAAGCCTTCCTGCTCAAACAGGCTGGTGAAAAAATTGTGCATGATCCACGTTTAGTCTGGAATACCTTTGCGATTGTTGATCAATTTAACGGTACAGCCATCCAGTCCAAATCTGGTCACTCATTCATTAAAGAAAAAATGCGTGAGCATAATGCCGTTTATGGCGGTGAAATGAGTGCGCATCATTATTTCCGTGACTTTGCTTACTGTGATAGCGGCATGATTCCTTGGTTACTGGCGGTGTCAGTGTTATCTGAGACACAAAAACCATTATCAGCGCTTGTGGAAGAAATGATTACCCAGTTCCCATGTTCAGGGGAAATTAATTTTAAAGTTGCTGACACTCAGATCACGATTCAGAAGATCTTTGATCATTATGCCGATCAAAACCCAAAAATTGATCAGACCGATGGCGTTAGTCTGGAATTTGATGCCTGGCGTTTTAATGTGCGTGCTTCCAATACTGAACCGTTATTGCGTTTAAATATTGAAAGCCGTGCTGATCGTCAGCCGAAACCAATGCAGGTCTATGTAGATGAGCTGACGCAGCTGATTCAAGGCAGCTAAAGTCATAAAAAAGAGCCATCTGGCTACTACTGTCCCAGAGTTAAAGTAACTCGGTTTAAGCTAGGTGCATGTGGCAGGGATGCCACACATTACCCATCACGACAGGACGTCGTGTATGGGTAATAAGAGACTTTT
>CANQWW010000173.1 GCA_947627655.1 uncultured Acinetobacter sp.
GGCTGACGTGGATCGCTAAGGGGTAAACGCATTATGATGATTTTGACTGATAAAAAGCCACGTGTGAATGTTGAAGGGATTTTAACTGCGGAAGAAATCCATGATATCGAACATCACATTGGCCACTATCCATACCCGCGTGCGGCGTGTCTTGATGCGCTAAAGTGTGTGCAGCGCCGTAATGGCTGGGTAGATGATGCACAGATGCATGCCATTGCACAAATGCTGAGCATGAGTGTGGCGGATCTGGAAGGTGTAGCAACCTTCTATAACCGTATTTACCGTCAGCCTGTAGGCCGTCACGTTATTTTATTATGTGACTCGATTGCATGCTTCTTGATGGGTGCGGAAACTTTGGCAGAAGCTTTCCAGCGTGAATTGGGGATTTCGTTTGGTCAAACCACCGCTGATGGTCGTTTTACTTTACTGCCAATCTGCTGCTTAGGTAACTGTGACAAAGGTCCAACCTTAATGATTGATGAAGACACGCACGGTCTGGTTGAAGTGACTTCAATTAAACAGTTATTGGAGAAGTATGTATGAATACTGAACCAAAACCAATTTATGGCGACGGTAACCCAGAAACTCACCCACTTACATGGCGCTTGAGCAAACAGGCAAACGTACGCAGTGCAGACGACTACGAAGCTTTAGAAGGCTATGCAGGCTTTAAAAAAGCACTCAGCATGCCACCTAAAGACGTGCTTGAAGTAATTAAAGCGGCGACTGTAAAAGGTCGTGGTGGTGCGGGCTTCCCGGCGGGTATCAAATGGTCTCTGATGGCACCCAACGACAATTCAGGTCCACGTTACCTGATTTGTAATGCCGATGAGATGGAACCAGGTACTTTCAAAGACCGTCTGTTGATGGAAGACCTTCCACACCAGCTGATCGAAGGCATGCTGATTGCAGGCTATACGCTTGAAGCAACACACGGTTATATCTTTATCCGTGGTGAGTATATCGAAGCGGCGAAGTACTTAAACGAAGCTTTAGAACAAGTTCGTGCTAAAGGTTATCTGGGTGAAAACATCCTCGGTACTGGCTGGAACTTCGAGCTACACGTGCATACCGGTGCGGGTCGTTATATCTGTGGTGAAGAAACTGCATTGATTAACTCGCTGGAAGGTCGTCGTGCCAATCCACGTACCAAACCACCATTCCCGCAGGTTGCAGGTGCTTGGGGTCGTCCTACGATTGTCAACAACGTAGAGACCTACAACAACTTGCCAGCCATTATGCTGCGTGGTCCTGAATGGTACATTGGTTTATCTGCAGGTAAATCGAAAGATCCAGGCACAAAAATCTATGGTGCATCAGGCAAAGTGAAATTCCCGGGCCTTTGGGAACTGCCATTCGGTACCACTGCACGCGAAGTGATCGAAGATCATGCCGGTGGTATGCGTGATGGTTTAAAACTCAAAGCGTGGTTACCAGGTGGTGCTTCAACTGACTTCTTGGCCGCTGAACATATCGATCTTCCTATGGATGCGGAAAGCATCATGAAAGCAGGTTCTCGTCTAGGGACATGTTTGCTGATGGTGGTTGATGAAACCCAATGTATGGTTTCAGCAACACGTAACCTAGAAGAATTCTTTGCGCGTGAGTCTTGCGGTTTCTGTACCCCTTGCCGTGATGGTTTACCTTGGGCAGTCAAAGCGCTAAAAGCACTTGAAGACGGTACAGGCAAGAAAGAAGACATCGATCACTTACAAGAGTTAACTCGTAAGCTTTGGATTGGTAAAACTTTCTGTGCTCACGCACCAGGTGCGATGGAACCGTTAATGGGCGCACTCAAACATTTCCGTGGCGAGTTTGAAGCGAAAGTGGTGAATGCCGCTGCTCAAACCAGCAACGTAGAACAAGCTTAAGGAATTCGACTATGGCTACAATTCATGTCGATGGAAAATCGTATGAAGTTAACGGCTCAGAGAACTTGCTACAAGCATGTTTGAGTCTTGGCATCGACATCCCATACTTTTGTTGGCATCCATCCTTAGGTTCTGTCGGCTCTTGCCGTCAATGTGCTGTGACTCAGTACGCGAATCCAGAAGATACGCGTGGTCGTTTGGTCATGTCATGTATGACGCCTGCGTCTGACAATACCTACATCTCGATTGAAGACAAAGAAGCCAAAGATTTCCGTGCTTCGATTGTTGAATTCTTGATGACCAACCACCCACACGACTGTCCAGTCTGTGAAGAGGGCGGTCACTGTCATTTACAAGATATGACCGTGATGACCCAGCATGACCGTCGTCGTTACCGTTTCACTAAACGTACCCATTACAATCAAGAGCTAGGCTCTTTCATTTCACATGAAATGAACCGTTGTATCGCGTGCTACCGTTGTGTGCGTTATTACAAAGACTATGCTGGCGGTACCGATTTCGGCGTGTATGCCAACGCATCACGTGTGTATTTCGGTCGTCCAGAATCAGGTACGTTAGAGTCTGAATTCTCGGGTAACCTGACTGAAGTCTGCCCAACAGGGGTATTTACGGATAAGACGCACTCTGAGCGCTATAACCGTAAGTGGGACATGCAGTACGCGCCGAGCGTATGTCATGGCTGTTCTTCGGGCTGTAATATCTCTCCGGGTGAACGTTATGGCGAACTACGTCGTGTGGAAAACCGTTTCAACGGTGAAGTAAACCAATACTTCCTATGCGATAAAGGTCGTTTCGGTACTGGTTATGTGAATCGTGCTGATCGTCCGCGTCAACCACAATTCCGTACTGGCAACAATGTAGAAACTGTGTCAGTGGATACGGTGCTAGATACTGTGATTGCGAAAATCCAGGGCAAAAAAGTGCTGGGTATCGGTTCACCACGTGCATCACTTGAATCAAACTTCGCGCTTCGTGAGTTGGTGGGTCAAGAAAACTATTCCACCGGTCTATCGCAAAAAGAGCAGAACCTGGTTGAACTGGCTGCATCGATCATGCAAACCGAGGGTGTTTACAACCCAGGTATGCGTGAAATTGGAAGCTATGATGCGGTACTAATTCTGGGTGAAGACCTGACGCAAACTGCGCCACGTATGGCTCTATCTGTTCGCCAAGCGGCGAAAAATAAAGCCAAAGAAATGGCGGCTGAACGCCGTACACCAGACTGGTTGGCAGAGCCGGTACAACGTATTGCCCAAGATGCCAAATCTCCGATTTACATCCTGGCAGCGACTCAAACCCGTCTTGCTGATGTGGCGACAGGTGAAGTGGTTGCTTCTCCGAACGACATCGCACGTTTAGGCTTTGCAGTTGCGGCTGCGGTAAAAGGCGAAAGTATCCTTGGTTTAGATGACGATGCGAAAGCATTTGCTCAAACCATTGCAGATACACTGAAAGCTGCGAAGAAACCACTAATTATCTCCGGTACCAGCTTGCAGGATCCTGCGATCATGGAAGCTGCTGCACAAGTGGCACAAAACCTGGGTAATGCAGGTCTGACATTGACTGTTCCTGAAGTGAACTCAATGGGCTTGGCAATCTTCGGTGGTAATAGCCTTGAGCAAGCATTTGCTCAAGACTTTGATACTTTGCTGGTACTTGAAAACGATCTATACCGTCGTTTACCAGCTGCACAAGTGAATGCTGCCCTGGTCGGTAAAGATGTGATCGTACTTGATCACTCTGAAACTGAAACCGTGAAAAAAGCCAATATTGTATTGTCTGCAGCTTCATTTGCTGAAGGTGACGGTACTGTGGTATCGCAAGAAGGCCGTGCACAACGTTTCTACCAAGTGTATGACCCAAGCTACTACAAACCAGAACTGGCGATCAAAGAGTCTTGGCGCTGGTTGCATGCCATTGAAACTGGCGTGAAAGGTCAGCCAATTTCTTGGACGGTACTGGATGACGTAATTGAAGCAGTGGCAAATAATATTCCTGCGCTTGAACTCATTCAGGATGTTGCACCAGATGCGGGCTTCCGTGTCCATGGCCTGAAAGTGGCACGTGAACCACGTCGTTACTCAGGTCGTACTGCAATGCGTGCGCCGCTGTCTGTTCATGAGCCTAAACAGCCAACAGACCAGGACACTGCACTGACATTCTCGATGGAAGGTTATGTCGGAGACCGTACACCATCTGCATTAGTACCATTTGCATGGTCAGCAGGCTGGAACTCGCCACAAGCCTGGAACAAATTCCAGGACAAAGTGGGCGGTTCACTCAAGGGTGGTGATTCGGGTATCCGTTTATTCGACCATTTACCAAAACGTCCAGCACGTACTTTTGTGGCACCAGCACCTGTGGTGGTTAACCCAGAAAGCTTCCGTCTGGTTCCTATGCATCATATCTTTGCATCTGGTGAATTCACCATCAAAACACCAGCAATGGAATCACGTATTCCTGAAGCGGTATTTGCACTGGGTGAACAGGATGCAGCTCGCCTGAATGTTCAGGACGGTCAGAAGATCACGGTGAAAGCCGGTGAAAACCAGATTGTTCTACCTGTACAGGTGATTGAATATTTACCAACAGGTTATATTGGTTACCCAATTGGTCTAGCACCGACGGTATCTCTGGCAGAGCCTGTTTCAGTCGCGGTAGGAGTGTAATTCATGGAACAAGAATTGATCCGTCAAACGCCGCTGTGGGCTGAAAACTGGCCGATTGCCTATTCAGTCATTCAAGCGATCGTGATCTTGCTGGTTGTAGTCTTGATCGCTGCGTTGATGTCTTTTATTGAACGTCGTTTACTCGGCTTGTGGCAAGACCGTTACGGTCCGAACCGTGTC
>CANQWW010000174.1 GCA_947627655.1 uncultured Acinetobacter sp.
AAGCAGGTTTATTCCATATGCTGACTCACGCATTCTTCAAGGCATTATTATTCTTGTCTTCTGGTGCGGTGATTCTGGCTTACCATCACGAACAAAACATCTTCAAAATGGGTGGTCTGTTCTACAAGAACAAATTCCTGTTCGCTTGTTTCGCGATTGGTGGCGGTGCATTGGCTGCAATTCCATTCATCACTGTGGGCTTCTTCTCGAAAGATGCAATCCTGGGCGCGGTATGGGTACAAGGTCAATCCGTTGCAGTATATAACTCATTGTACTGGGTCGGTGTTGCAGGTGCATTCCTGACTTCAATCTACACCTTCCGTCTGATCTGGGTGGTATTCTTCGGTAAAGAAAATACGCCTTATCACGAAATTAAGGGTGTAACTTACTGGGGTCCATTGGCGATTCTTGCCGTTCTTTCTACGTTTGTGGGTGCAGCACTAAAAGCACCTGTGGAAAGCATCCTGAATTCAGCGAAAGTTCCTGCGTTTAATATTCCTGAAGCCTTTGTGCATGGCATGCATACTGCAGAATACACTGCGGTGGGTATTGCACTGGCAGGTCTGGCCATTGGTGTGGTGCTGTTTGCCTTTGCTTACAACGCTGTAAAATCTTTTGCTCGTACTCCTTTGGGTGCTGGTCTTGCGAACATCTGTCGCAACGCACTGGGTTTCGATGCGCTGTATGACATTATTTTTGTGAAGCCTTATTTATTCTTCGCGAAATTATTCGGTCGTGATCCAATTGACGGTGTATGGCTGGTGCTACCAGCTTTGGTGAAAAGTGGTCATAGCTTCACCAGCTCGCGTCAAACTGGTTCGCTACGTGAATATGCATCAAGTATGGGGCTCGGTACGGTTGTCCTGCTGATGATCTTGCTCGTGATTCAGGTAGTGGGGAAATAAAATGGAAGCTCCAAACAATATTATTTTGCCGGCTCTGATCCTCATTCCGTTCATTGCAGGTTTTATATGCTGGTTGGTCGATAAACTCGACCAACACTTACCGCGTTATATCGCACTGGTCGGTATGCTGGTGACCCTGGTTTTAACCGTGGTCCTCTGGCAGAACGGCACATATAACTATGAACTCGGTGGCGCTGCACCAACGTGGGCGGCTGAGTTTAAACTCCCTTGGATTCAAACCCTGGGGATCAACATTCACCTTGCGGTGGATGGTTTATCTTTACTGATGGTTGGCTTGACGGCACTGCTCGGTGTGTTGGCAGTCGGCTGTTCATGGGGTGAAATTCAGAAAAACGTCGGTTTCTTCCATCTGAACCTTTTATGGTCTCTGGGCGGTGTGATCGGCGTATTCCTGGCTATTGACCTGTTCCTGTTCTTCTTCTTCTGGGAGATGATGCTGGTTCCGATGTACTTCCTGATTGCGCTTTGGGGGCATAAAGGGGCAGATGGCAAGTCACGTGTTTATGCAGCGACCAAGTTCTTTATCTATACACAGGTAGCGGGCTTGATCATGCTGATTGGTATCCTCGGTCTGGTGATCGCAGGTTACTCAATGTCTGGTGAAATCCGTTTTGACTACAACTTCTTGTTAAATGTAGCCAATACGCTTGATTCACAAGTACCCGCACTGGCATATGCCTTCATGATCTGTATGTTCATCGGTTTTGCGGTAAAACTTCCAGTTTTCCCATTACACGGCTGGTTACCAGATGCCCATGCACAGGCGCCAACAGCAGGTTCTGTTGACCTTGCAGGTATCCTGATTAAAACAGCAGCGTACGGTTTACTGCGCTTTGTGATGCCATTCTTCCCGGCAGCATCTGCACAGTTTGCAGACTTTGCAATCATTCTGGGTCTGATTGGTATTTTCTACGGTGCTTGGTGTGCTTTCCAGCAAACAGACATGAAACGTCTGTTGGCCTACACCTCGATTTCACACATGGGCTTCGTCCTGCTTGCACTCTATGCAGGTAATGTACTGACCTTCCAAGGTCTGATGATCATGATGCTGGCTCACGGCCTGTCTTCAGCAGCGTTGTTCATTATGTGTGGTCAGGTGTACGAACGTGTTCATACCCGTGACATGCGTCTGATGGGCGGTATGCGTGGTCAGTTCCCGTACTTGGCCTTCTTCCTGATGTTCTTCGTTGCAGCATTGGTCGGTATTCCAGGTCTGGGTAACTTTATCGGTGAGTTCCTGATCCTGATGGGTTCATTCGAACAGTTCCCGGTATTCACTATTCTTGCTGCAATCAGCTTGGTATTTGCTGGTCTGTACGGTCTAATCCTGATTCACAAAGCGCTGTTTGGTACGCCAAACGAAGAGCAAAAAGCACACTATACAAACCCGCTTAAAGACCTTAATGCGCGTGAAGTAGTGATCTTATTGATCTGTGCGCTTGGTCTAGTATGGCTTGGTCTATACCCACAAAGCTTCCTTGATGTGTCTAACTCAAGCATGGCGTGGTTGGCGAATAGCTACATTCCTGTGTCTGAAGTAGCTGATGCTGTGCAGCAAGCTGCCGTTTCAGCTGAAAATGTGGAGATCCAATAAGCCATGAACTTCACAATGTCTTTTTCTGAGCTTATGCCACTTGCACCTGTGATGATCGTCGCTTTGACGGCGATCGTTGCAATGCTGGTGACAGCAATTAAGCGTAACCATAACCTGGTTGCGACAACGACAGTGATTGGTTTAAACCTAGCTGCGTTATATATGATCTTCGTCCTGTTGGCGGGCAAATTTGCACCTGCCAACGTGATGAACCTGTTCATCGTAGATCCATTTACGATGCTGTACCAGTTTGTGATCCTGATTGCTGCACTCGCATGTAGCACGCTGTCACATGCGTACATTGAAACCTATAAAGACAACCGCGAAGAACTCTACATCTTGATGCTGTGTTCTGTAGCGGGTGCCATGCTGATGGTAGCCAGTACTCACTATGCTTCGTTCTTTATCAGCCTTGAGTTGATGTCGATTCCGGTATATGGCCTCTTGGCGTATACCCATCAACGTTCTCAATCGCTTGAAGCGGGCGTGAAATACCTAGTGCTTTCAGCAACGGCTTCTGCAATGCTGCTGATGGGTATGGCGTATATCTATGCTTATACAGGTACACTGAACTTCACCGCTGAACCAGGCAAAATGTTGACTGTATTTGGTCAGCCTGCGGTGGTGATTGGTCTGGCACTGATTGTATTTGCAGTCGGTTTCAAACTGTCTCTTGCGCCATTCCATAAATGGACACCAGACGTCTATGCAGGTGCACCGGCACCGATTGCAACTTTCCTGGCGACGGTTGCGAAAGTGGCAATGCTGGGTCTGTTTGTACGTTATGTATTGTCTTCAGGTCTATTGCTGGCCGACAGCTTCGTGACGATCATTACGATCCTGGCGGTACTGTCGATTTTGGCAGGTAACTTGCTGGCAGTAAAACAGGTCAATCTGAAACGTATCTTGGCATACTCTTCAATTGCTCACTTCGGTTATGTACTGGTGGCTATTGTTTCTGCACGTAATACGGACTTCTTACAAATTCAGGGTTTCGCGACTTTTGATAGCGTAAACGTGTATATCATCACGTATGTACTGACCACAATTGGTGCATTTGGTGTGGTAACCCTGATGTCTAGTCCGTATAACAATACAGACGAAGCAGGTAGCCTGGCTGAGTACCGTGGTCTGTTCTGGCGCCGTCCGGTTCTGACTGCTGTATTGACCGTGATGATGCTGTCTCTAGCCGGTATTCCACTGACTGCGGGCTTTATTGGTAAGTTCCTGGTGGTGAAAACTGCGGTTGCAGGTGAATCTTGGTTCCTGGCGGCGATGGTGATCCTGGGTTCAGGTATTGGTCTGTACTACTACCTGCGTGTCATGGTGGTGATGTATATGACACCACCAGAAACGCCACGTCTTGACGCTGTGAATCACTGGGGTCAAAAAGTCGGCGGTATCATGGTACTGGCAGTGGCTGCATTAGTACTGATTCTGGGTGTGTACCCAGATCCGATGATTGCATTCTCTCAAGTGGCTTTCTTTGCGATCTCACCAGAGCTGCAACAGTTCATTTTCACTTTGGTTCAAAGTGGTTATAACTAATTAATCGCAAGATTAAAGTGTTATTACAAAAAAGCCTCCAGCATTGGAGGCTTTTTTATTTATACAAATGGAAAATTCCCTTTATAATAAGCAGCAATTTATCCTTTACCCTTTTAGGTGTTCTCCTGTGGCAATCCATGAAATCCGTCATCCTTTAATCCGACATAAACTCGGTTTACTTCGTCGTGCAGACATCAGTACCAAAAACTTCCGTGAGCTGGCTCAGGAAGTGACTATGCTTTTGACTTATGAAGCGACGAAGGATCTTCCTGTTGTTGAGCATGAAATTGATGGTTGGAATGGCCCGGTAGCCGTAGACCGTATTGCCGGTAAGAAAATTACCGTTGTGCCAATTCTACGTGCTGGTATTGGTATGCTGGACGGTTTCCTGAACCTAATTCCAAGTGCCAAAGTTTCTGTACTGGGTCTGGAACGTGATGAAGAAACGCTGGAAGCGCGTACGTACTATAAAAAACTGGTTCCAGATGTTCAAAACCGTATTGCCATGATCATTGACCCAATGCTGGCAACTGGTTCTTCACTGGTGGCAGCCATTGATGTATTGAAAGCAAGTGGCTGTAAAGATATTCGTGTTATGGTTCTGGTGGCTGCACCTGAAGGCATTAAACGT
>CANQWW010000175.1 GCA_947627655.1 uncultured Acinetobacter sp.
GATATTAGTTATCGTGCAATTCAGGTGTTGAAGTCGGTGAGTCTGATTGCTGCTGAGGATACACGAACTTCGGCACAATTGCTCAAGCATTTTAATATTTCCACCCCGCTGACTGCCTGCCACGATCATAATGAAAGCAATAAGATAGACCAACTGATTCAGCGCTTGCTGAACGGTGAGGATATGGCCCTGATCAGTGATGCAGGTACGCCTTTAATCAGCGATCCAGGGTTTAAATTTGTCCGTGCCGCACAGGCGCATCATATCCGTGTTATTCCTGTGCCTGGCGCCTGTGCAGCGATTGCAGCGCTCAGTGCCGTTGGCCTGCCAAGTGACCGCTTCAGCTTTGAAGGCTTCTTGCCATCCAAACAGAGCCAGCGTTTGCTGAATCTGGAAAAGCTCAAAGATGAAACCCAGACCATGATCTTCTATGAAGCACCGCATCGTATTCTGGAATGTGTCAAAGATATGGCCAATGTCTTTGGTGCAGCGCGTCCGGTAGGTTTTGCCCGTGAAATTACCAAAACCTTTGAAACGATCAAGAAAATGACGCTGGGTGAGCTGGTCGAGTTGATTGCCAATGACGCCAACCAGCAGAAAGGTGAAATTGTTCTGGTCATTGGAGGGGCAACTGCAGAAAAAGATATGGAACAGGAAAAGCTGGATAAGCTGTTACAGCGCCTGTTGCAAGACCTCTCCGTTAAAGCGGCTTCACAACTGGCTGCGGATCTGACAGGAATCAAGAAAAAAATTGCTTACCAACGTGCTCTGGAACTAACCGGCGCCAACGACTAGCTTTTTTCTCGCGGCCATAAAAAACACCACAGCAAAGGTGGTGTTTTTTAGGTTTTGCGATTAAAGCCTATTATTCACGTAAAGATTCATCAGCCGGAACTTCGACAATTTTACCGCCACCGGCCAGAAAGGCCGCAATTTCATCTTCCAGTGCCTGACGTTTTTTCTGCTTGGCAGTTACTGTTAAAGTTTCTGCTTCCAGCACATCTGTATCATTCACAGTGGCGTCACTTTCGGCTGCGCCTTTTTCTGCAGCTTTCGCTTCATCCTCATCGACTGCAGAATCTTCTACATCATCATATTCATTCATATCTGTCATTTTTAACTCCCCACCAATGACCGCGATCTGTGTATTTAAACTGGCTGCTAAATTAACTGAAATTTAGCAATCTCTTTCAGTTTCGCCTAGTACCAAATATCAAAAAATCGTATCTTTTTTAAGCAAATTCGTTTCTGTATGCGTATGTTTGTTTAAAAAATAATAATTCCTGCTTAGACCGCGTAACGCGTTGCGTTAAGAAGCTGCAAACCATTGGCCTGAGTCATAAAGGCATCTTTCAATGCTGGCAACTGTTCCACCTGTTTCAGACCGAAATTTCGTGCCCACACCACAGGGAACAGTTGGGTGGTTTCCATCCAGCCAATCGCCGACATACTATGCATCATGGCATCATTTTGTCCCTTACGGCGATGTTCATAACGTTTCAATGTGTGTTCATGCGCCCAGACGCCACGCGCCCGATCATGCAGCAGCACATCACACAATACTGCTGCATCCAGACAGCCAATATTGACGCCTTGACCGGCCAGCGGATGAATCACATGCGCCGCATCCCCAATCAGTGCCAGGCCATCACGCACATATTGCTGGGCAGCACGTGCTTTCAGCGGGAAGGTCGCACGTGGCGTGGCCTCCAGTACTTCACCCAACATGTGATGACTTTCTCGAGTAAGCAGTTGAACAAATGCCTGATCTGACAATGCGGCATATTCTTCTGCATAGTCATCCGGCAAGGTCCAGACAATCGACTGCCAATAGCCCTGCTCTTCCGGTTTCAGGCTCGACATGGGCAAGTAGGCCAATGGCCCGGTGTCCAGAAAAATCTGACGTGCTACATGTTGATGCGCTTGCGCAGTTTTAATCGCACAACTGATCCCGGCCTGTTGATAATCCAGCACATCAATATCGATAAATGCCTGTTCACGCACAAAAGAGTTTGCGCCATCTGCACCAATCAGCAGTTTGGTTTTGAGTTGTGTGCCATCGGCCAGATGGATGATCCACACGCCGACACCGCGTTCCACCCGGCTGACCTTAACCTGAGTACGATAATCCTGCAGTTGCTGCAGCATTTGCTGCTGAATGGCCAGATTCAGAATACTCGGCTCCACCATCGAACCCAAGGCCTGCTCAACTTTCGGCTTGTTCTCGGAAGATTGACCAAAGTTAACTTCACCATAGCCGTTCTTATTCCAGACCTGCATACCACTATAAGGCTGTTGGCGGGCCAGCTTGTCCCACACACCCACCGTTTTCAACAAGTGAATACTGGCTTGACTTAAGGCCAGTACCCGTGGATTAGCCATACTTAAGGTTTTTTCAGCATCCAGAATCGGTGCAGCATCCAGAACAGTTGCCTGCACCCCTCCTTGAGCCAGGAGTAATGCCGTTAGGCCACCGACCAGACCGCCACCCACGATGACAGCCTCTAACACCTGATTCTGTTCGATCATGCTTTTAACCCCATTGCGTAGTTCGCCACCAGCGGCTTGATACCGGGAATATTTTCAAATGCCACCAGACCGGTATTGCGTATTAATTTCAGGAACGGATTCTGGTTACTAAAACCACGCACCACTGAATCACAGAATTTGATCACACGTTGCTGGTCTTTCAGGCGAGAGTTCTCGTAGTCTTGCAGCATCTGCGCATCACCCAGATCTGCTTGCTGATCCAGCTGTTCTTGCAGGTAACGGTTCAACACATACGCATCACGCATACACAAGTTAAATCCCTGACCGGCCACCGGATGGATGGTATGCGCGGCATTGCCCATCAGCACCACGCGTCCCACGGCCTGCTTCTCGGCCAGCACTTGAGATAATGGAAAACTGAAACGCTTACCTGTTTTTGGGAATTTTCCAGCACGATCGCCATAGGTCTGCTGTAGTGCATCCAGAAAATGCTGATCATTTTCTTCACCTAACCATTCGTGCTCAGTGCCCTTCGGTACTGGCCAAACCACGGAACGGCGGTATTCTCCCGGTAGAGGGAGCAGTGCCAAAGGTCCTAAAGGACTAAAACGCTCAAAGCCAACATGATTGTGCGGTTTAGAGGTTTGTACTGTGGTGACGATTGCCACCTGATCATAATCATGTTCTGAAGCACCAATCCCTAAGGCTTTACGGCAGAAAGAATCCCGGCCATCCGCTGCAATCACCAGTTTAGCTTGCAGTTTGAGCAGTTCTTCGCCACGCTGTGCTTCGATAGAGGCAAATTCAGCATCTTGGGTCAGGGATGTGACTTGCACACCATCAATCAATTCAATCAGCGGTTGTTGCTTGACTTCAGTGAGCAATACCCGACCCAGCCAGGCATTTTCAATCACCTGACCAAAGCTCTCGACTTTTTCCTGTTCGGCAATTAAACGTGCCTTACCAAAACTGCCCTGCTCAGTAATATTGACTTCTAAAATTGGCGTGGCATGCTCTTGCAAGGTATCCCAAAGACCCAATTCTTGATAAATCTGCACGCTACGGCGTGACAAGGCACTGTTACGAGCATCAAAAGTAGAGTGATAGGGCGCAAGATTTGCATCATCATAATTGGGGTATTGAATGGCTTCCAAAAGTTTGACTGCAATTCCGGTTTTCGCCAACATCAGTGCCAGGCTTAAACCTACCATCCCACCACCGACAATGATGACTTCTTGTTGCATGCTTGAATCCTTATCTGGGTATCTAGAAAAAGTGTAGATACATCTAATCATGATTAATTTTATATTACCTTAAAGATATTCATTTTTATAATGAATTAGTGGTCGAGCTGTAAGCACAGCTGCTGTGTGGATTTCAGCTTCACGTCCATTGCTCTATAAATAGGCTGATCTTCAGTGTTCTATCTCTATAAATGAGTCTTTGATTTTTCTCTTGTAGAGAACAAGTAAAAACGTACTCTCAGGCTCCTAAAAAACTTAGTTTTTCTCTGCGTGGCTGACCCTACTGTTAAAATTAAATGCGACTCATCAAAAAAGAACACTATATATCCAGAAAAAGTATGCTCTGAAAATAGAATCCAGACTTGATCACTTAAATGTAGCTGGCTTTAGTTTTAAAAATATACTTCTTGTTAGTAGGTTATTTATTAAAATAAAACAGTATACCAAGACAAACTCTAATGACTTATATACTTGAAATTTTTCTCTATATTAAAAAAATAAGAAATCTTCCTTTTGAATACCTATAGACCTACACTTAAAACCTAAACTAAAAAAATAAAGACCAAGAACAAAATAAAAAACTTAAAGACTCAATTCAAAACTTAGCAACAAATTAAAATATCAATAATATATGTGGCACTTTAAATCCCCTCAAATAATCTATCTTTTTAATTTTTCAATCTTTAGACTATTCTAAATATAAAACCTCTCATTTTACTCCAATATTTAATCATTACTTTTATAAACTTATTAAACTAAAAAACCCTGACATATGACTGCCAGGATTTTTCAGATTTCTAATAAAATAATAAATTTCTTATATTATTTCATCTTTTCGGCTTTGTTGCACAAAGATTTGAAATGTAAAGCGCCCCTAATTGAGCTAAATTTAAGGCGTAACTTGGGTAAGTGGT
>CANQWW010000176.1 GCA_947627655.1 uncultured Acinetobacter sp.
ATATTTTTCTGCAATGCGGGCCAGGCCACGGGTGGTAATGTCGGTGCCACCACCCACTTCGGTTACCAGACCGTGAGCAGCGAAGACAAAGCCCAGAAAGTAGCGGAAGTGTTCCATTCAGTCGCCAGCAAATACGACATTATGAATGACCTAATGTCTTTTGGTATTCACCGTCTGTGGAAGCGTTTTGCGATTAATATGTCCGGTGTACGCCGTGGCCAGCATGTGCTGGATATTGCGGGGGGTACTGGTGACCTGGCCAAAGTTTTCAGCCGTGAAGTAGGCCCAACGGGTCATGTGGTACTTTCTGACATTAACGAATCCATGTTAAATGTTGGTCGTGACCGTCTGATTGACGCAGGCTGTACCAATGTCGACTTCGTTCTGGCCAATGCGGAAACTTTAGAGCCATTTGCAGACAACAGCTTTGATCTGCTGACCATCTCTTTTGGTCTACGTAACGTGACAGATAAAGATGCAGCCCTGGCTGCGATGTATCGTGTGCTGAAACCAGGCGGCCGTTTGTTGATTCTGGAATTCTCTAAACCTGTCTTTGAGCCATTTTCAAAACTGTATGACCTGTATTCATTCACTGCTTTACCGATCATGGGTAAAATCGTAGCCAATGATTCAGAAAGCTATAAATATCTGGCTGAATCGATCCGTATGCATCCAGACCAGCGTACCTTAAAAGGGATGATGGAAAATGCCGGCTTCCAGAACTGTGACTATCACAACTTAACTGGTGGTATTGTGGCCGTTCACCGTGGTTTTAAACTTTAAGGTTCCCCTTCATGTGGTCAATTCTGGCACTGGGTGCCATTGAACGTGTGATTCACCATGTGATTGATCTGGATGCGATTACCCGTATCCAGTTCAATGCATTGGCTGGCAAAATGCTACGTGTGGTGATTGCCTCACCGCAGCTTTCAGTAGATGTATACTTTGATGAGGGCAAGGTTCGGCTGGAACCGACGCCAACCGGCCAGAGTGACACCACTTCGATTTTTGAACAGCGACCTTATGAACAAGATCGCGCAGAAATTCCTACAGCCACGGCCCTATTGCAAGTCAGCAATGTGGTCGAGCTGCTGAAATTATTGCTGGCTGATGAAGTCGGTAATATTCCACTGCAAGGCGACTATAAGTTGCTGCAAGAAATCCAGCGCATCATGCAACAGGCTGAACCCGACCTGGCAGCTCATCTCAGTCCATGGATCGGCCCTGCCCTTGCGCATGAAATTGGCAAGTTACAACTGGCTCCCAAGCAGCTGCAACGCAGCCTGCAAAGCGGCCTGTTCTTTGCTGAAGATGTCCTGAAAGAAGACTGTGGTCTGTTTGCCCCACGCTGGCAAATGGATGATTTACAGCAAGATACCCGTATACTTAATCAGAATATTGATCGTGCTGAAGCCAAAATCCGTCAGCTTCAGGCACAGATTGATACTCAACCAGATTCACCCCAGAACTAGGTACACCACTTTATGATTCCGCATGTTTCACGTTTACTCGAACTTTGGCGCATTGCCGCGCATTATCGACTCGATACGTTGTTTCCTGCGGAAGAGCTCCCTGAAAAAGGCCGCCATGTCCTGTCGCTGATTCGCATGCACCCTGCTGCGTGGTCCAGCCGTGAGCGTAAAAACTCGCTTAAGCTGAAACAGGCTTTGGAGGAAATGGGACCCTTAGCGATCAAACTGGGACAGCTGCTTTCGACCCGTCGTGACCTGATTCCACCTGAAGTTTTGCAGCAGCTGGTCTTACTGCAAGACCGTGTCAAACCATTTGATAATGGTGTGGCCAAGATGCGGATTCAGGAATCTCTGAAAGCTGATGTTGACACCCTATTTGCCCGTTTTGATGCCCAGCCTTTAGCCGCTGCATCGATTGCCCAAGTGCATACGGCAGCCTTGCATGATGGCCGTGAAGTGGTGGTCAAAGTGACCCGCCCGAATATCCGCAACCAGATTTTACAGGATTTTGAAATTCTAGAATGGCTCGGCCAATTTCTGGAAAAACGCCTGGAAGCGGCACGTGCATTACATTTAAATGAAATTATTCAGGATTATCGCCAGATTATCCTGAATGAACTGGACTTGACCCTAGAGGCGGATAATACCCGTCGTATGCGCCATTACTTCACTGGCTCTAGCATGATGTATGTGCCCGAAGTCTATATGGACAGTCGGGATGTGATGGTCGCCGAACGCATTACCGGGGTGCCAATCTCGGATGTCGAGACGTTCGATAAGCTGGGCATGGACCGCGCTGATCTGGCCCGTAAAGGCCTGACGATTTTCTTTACCCAGGTGTTCCGCGACAACTTCTTCCATGCCGACATGCACCCGGGTAATGTGTTTGTGGAAACCATTAATCCGGCCAATCCGCGCTTTATTGCACTGGACTGTGCGATTATGGGCGAGCTGTCCAAACATGACCAGATGACTGTGGCACGCATGTTACTCGCAGTGATGAACAGCGACTTTATGCAGCTGATTCAGATCGTGCATCAGGCTGGCTGGATTCCACCAGGGACCGATCAGGATGCGCTAGCCCGTGAAATGCGTCGCACCGTCGGACCGATGGTGTCCAAACCGATGCATGAACTGGACTTTGCTGGAATTCTGATTCAGGTCATGGATATCGCACGTCGTTTCCATCTGGAAATTCCACCACAACTGATGCTGCTCCTAAAAACCTTGGTGCATGTGGAAGGCCTCGGCACAGACCTTTACCCTGAACTGGACATCTGGAGTCTGGCCAAACCGATCCTGACCGACTGGATCAAGGCGCAGATGAATCCGCAAAAGAACCTAAAAGAGCTGGGACAGAAAATTCCAGATTTACTATTAGGTGCGCAGGACCTGCCGACCTTAATGATCGACAGCCTGAATGGTCTTAAAAACCAGTCGGCCTGGCATGCCAAGCAGCTGAATGAATTGCAAAGCCTGCGCCTGCAAATGGAACACCAGCAAAAGCGTAGCTGGATATTTGGCAGTACCATGGCCATCTTGCTATCGATTGCGATTATTTCGCCTTGGTTGGTATCGGTGATTTTAATTGTGCTGGCCAGTATGCTTGCCGTATGGCGGATCGCTAAATAACTGAATGAGTTTCTCAAAAAACCTGATCATGTTCAGGTTTTTTTATTTTCCTCATAC
This sequence comes from uncultured Acinetobacter sp., assembly GCA_947627655.1. Lineage (GTDB taxonomy): Bacteria > Pseudomonadota > Gammaproteobacteria > Pseudomonadales > Moraxellaceae > Acinetobacter. The sequence continues at coordinate 3,162 of CANQWW010000176.1, forward strand.
CTTATGACTCCCAAGTCATCTTAGGGTACTTCTTGCCATTGGGTCTTAGAAATAGATGCTTAAAATAAGCGCTCACTGGCCGAATATGGGTGAACCTGTATGCAGATTTTACCAAAACGTGCGCCTGCCCTGACCATCCGCGCCGGTCATCTGGCGCGTGAACTGATCTTAAAAGAAGGTTTGCAACCCGCTCAGGTGGATATTATCCCGGGTGCAGCAGGTGGTCCAAAAGGCATTGGTATTCAGGGACTAGATCAGGCCGTTTTTGCTGACTTTCTGCCGCGTGCGGCACAGCGCCGTACTCTGGTTGGCTCTTCGATTGGTAGCTGGCGTTTTGCCAGTATGGCCGCCCATGGCGCTAAACAAGGCAGTGAATTGCTTGCTGATCTGTATACCCATTTAAGTTTTCATAAAAAAATGAGTCGTCAGGACGTTAGCCTGGTCTGTCATGACATGCTGAACACGCTGGTCAAAGGGAAAGAGGCAGATCTGATCAATCATCCCGATTATCATCTGACCGTGTTATCGATTAAAGCCCAGCATATTTTTCAGAGTGACAAAGCTCTGCCTCTGCTTGCCTCTGTAGCCGGGATTGTCGGAACGACCGCCCTAGGACGTAAACATAGTCGCCACTTTATGCAACGTGTGATTAGTCAGCCTGGGACGAGTCCCCAATTCAAAATTGCTGAAGATGGCTTTAGCACTCACTATCAGAGCCTGACAGAACAAAGTGTGATTCCCTGGCTCATGGCTTCCGCTTCAATTCCTGGCGTCATGGCAGCAATTCGGGATATTCCAGATGCACTCCCCGGCAGCTATCGGGATGGTGGCCTGATCGATTATCATATTGATCTGCCATTTCAAAGTCAGGGCATTGTGCTGTATCCTCATTTTACCGACAGCATTACCCCCGGTTGGTTTGATAAACTTTTTAAACGTACGGCTGATCCGGCCAATCAGGCACGGACTTTACTCCTCTCGCCTTCACAGGAATATTTAAGTAGTCTGCCTCTGGGACGTTTACCCGACCGTAAGGACTTTACTTTAAAAGGTCTGGATCAAGCGCAGCGTATCAGGCTCTGGAAAGCCTGCATTGCTGAAAGTCAGCGTCTGGGAGATGAGTTTCTGGAGCTGGTGGAAAAGCAACGTTTTGCGGAAGTTATGCAAGCTTTATAGTAAATGCGCGCTATCCTGGGTGAAGAGTCGAATTATTTTATTTTTGAACTGTTGAGATTTATGCAGAAATTTTTAGTTGTCCTGCAATATGCATGTTTGGCCTTTGGCCTGTATTTGATTTATAGCGTGGGTATGTCCTTGTATACCCAGGATTATGTATTGATGGAGTTGGTGGCCGATATCGGGACCATTCTGATCTGTATTGATTTAGGTGTCTTTCTCTATAGCAGCCGCGGTAAACAGGGTATCAGCATGGAAGAGTATGCCAAACAGCTGGAACAGCCACCTTCCAAACTGGTTTATGTGACGC
>CANQWW010000177.1 GCA_947627655.1 uncultured Acinetobacter sp.
TTGAAAACTCAAAATATATTTTGAGTTCTCATTTGGGTCTTTCCAAAGTAGGGTGTTGCCTACACAAAGCCATTTAATCTTTTAAACAAAATATGAGGCTGTGTCTGTTGAATCAAAAATATTAATAAATTTCATATCGTTAAATTGTTTTTATTGCTTCATACAAACCTAGTTAAAATTGTGGGACAGTAGCGGCCTAGACTGCCCTCTTTTTTCTTTTTAGGAGGAGAAAACTGTACTAATAGCATGGATGAAATTTCATTTAAATTCTAAGGATAGAAACAGCATAATCATATACTCAAATTTATAAACTATTTCCCAGATCAGCTATTGCCTCTGCTGATTACATATTAATAAAGCTTCTTGCTCAAGAAAACAACGTATTAAAATGTAGAGTGTAGAGAAGTAAAAACAAAAAGGAGCTTAGGATGCGATTTAATCATTATCTGAACTTTCAGGGTGAAGCTGAAGCCGCATTTAGTTTTTATCGCTCGGTTTTTGGTGGTGAATTTTCAGCCCTAACGCGTTATGGTGACTTGCCCGGACAAGAAGGCATTGACCTGTCCGATTCTGACAAAAGCCAGATTCTGCATATTTCATTGCCTATTAATGAATATACCGAATTAATGGGTTCTGATATTAACGAAAAGTTATGTAGCTCCAATGCCCCTGCTTTTACTAAAGGCACCAATCATTATATTTCAATTGTCCTAAGCGCCAGTGAACAGGCTGAAGCGCAACGTTTATATGAAGCTTTATCCTATAAAGGGCAGATCGAGACGGCGCTTGAACGTAGCTTTTGGGGTGCTCTTTATGGCGCTTTCACTGATCAGTTTGGTGTGCAATGGATGATTAATTGCCTGTTGGAAGAGCGCAGCCCGAATCTCTAGAAATAAAAAAGCCTCCGATTGGAGGCTTTTTGTATCAAAACAGCTTAAGCACCTGTCTGATAATTTGGTTTTGGTACCGCAGTGGATGCCTGGTACGGGTGCGTAAAGTCACCCAAACCTGCTGCCGCTTCCTGAATATCTTTACCTTCTTTAATCACGAAAGTATCGAAACCAGAACGCTTCATATAGTTCAATACGTCTTTGAACACATCACCTGTGGCACGTAGTTCGCCTTGGAAGCCTTGACGGCGTAATAGCGCCGCAAATGAATAGCCCCGACCATCATTAAAACCGGCAAACTCAATAAAGATTGCATCGAACTGGTCTAAGGGAAATTCATGGGTTTCAGGAGAAGCATCAACGGTTAGGTACAATGCTTTTTTACCTGAAACATTGGCAATTTGATCTAACTGTTCAACCGTTAGCACCACATCACCTTGTGGTAATACGCCATCTTCACCAATGAACTGGTAAGTATTGTCTGCAATCGTGCCATCTTTAGAGAGCACTTGTAGTGCGGTATTAAGCATATGCGCGCTCCTTGAATGGTTGAATGCCAACACGACGATAAGTATCAATAAACTCTTCGCCTTCTGTACGCAAGTCAAGATAAGTATTCAGAATTTCTTCGACCACATCTGGCACTTTATCAGCGGCGAATGATGGCCCAAGAATATCACCGATCGAGGCATCATGATCCGCATTACCGCCCAACGTGATTTGATAAAACTCAGCGCCTTTCTTATCCACACCCAGAATACCAATGTTACCGACGTGATGGTGACCGCAGGCATTCATACAACCTGAGATATTTAGATCCAGTTTACCTAGGTTGTAAATGGTATCCAGATCATCAAAACGGCGTGAAATCGCTTCAGAAATTGGAATTGATTTCGCATTTGCCAATGAACAGAAGTCACCGCCAGGACAGCAGATAATGTCTGTTAAGAAGCCAATGTGCGCGCGAGCCAAGTTATTCTTTTCCAGAATCGTCCAAAGCTCAAATAGATCTTTTTGCGGCACATCGACAAGGGCAATATTTTGCTCGTGCGTGGTACGCAGTTCACCAAAAGTATACTGGTCAGCAAGCTCTGCTATTAAGTTCATTTCTTCAGTGGTGACATCACCAGGAGCCACACCAGCGCGTTTCAGTGAAATCGTAACGATGCGATAACCTTTCACTTTATGGGCATTGGTATTGATGTTGAACCATTGCTTGAATTTTGGATACTGTGCAAAAAGCTCAGTAAAGTCTTCATCCGCATAGTCTTGGTAATCAAATGGCGTAAAGTTACGATCCATTTTTGCCAAGGTTTCTGCATCCACTTTTAAGGTCTGAATCGTGTGAGCAAATTCTGCTTCTACTTTCTCAGCAAATACTTCAGGGGTCAGTGCTTTAACCAGGATTTTAATACGTGCTTTGTATTTATTGTCACGACGACCATGTAAGTTATACACACGCAGTACGGCTTCAAGGTAAGCAATCAGGTCTTCACGTGGCAGGAAGTCACGGATAAAGCTACCAATGACCGGAGTACGTCCTAAACCACCACCGACTTTGATTTTATAACCGATTTCGCCTGCTGCATTTTTCACGATATACACACCGATATCATGGAATGAGGTCGCAGCACGGTCGATTTCTTCCAGTGCAGATACCGCAATCTTGAACTTACGTGGCAAGAATGCAAATTCTGGGTGGAAGGTTGACCATTGACGGATCAATTCACAGGTTGGACGTGGGTCGGCGATTTCACCGGCAACCACGCCTGCATACTGGTCCGTTGTAGTATTACGGATACAGTTACCCGAAGTCTGAATCGCATGCATTTGTACTGATGCCAGTTCTTGTAGCATATCTGGCACATTTTCAAGTGCAGGCCAGTTAAACTGGAAGTTCTGACGTGTTGATACGTGCGCATAACCGCGGTCGTATTGTTGAGCCAGTTCAGCAATTTTGCGCAGCTGCTTGGAGTTCATCAAGCCATAAGGCACGGCCACGCGTAGCATTGGCGCATAACGCTGAACATAAAGACCATTTTGAAGACGCAGTGGACGGTATTCATCTTCCGTCAATTTACCTGCTAAATAACGTTCCGTCTGGTCACGGAACTGTGCAACACGTTCATTAATCAGTTGCTGATCGAAATCAGTATATAAATACATGGCGTACAGCTAGTAGTTTCTATTATATCGTCAGCAAGGATAGCGAGATTGAATCTATCAATAAAATGCTTTTTATACATATTTCATAGCGGTTTTATTGATAAGCCTATAGGAATTTCAGTGATATAAAGACTTTGTCAGATAAAAGCACTATTTTCTCGATAATGATTTATTTGTTAGATCTTTAGCACTTATTTTCATATATCGCCTTTTATTTCTCTCACTAAAATATCAGCGAGATACTGTGCTTGGCTTTACCACTCTTGTGACTCCCCTAACGCCTGCCCGATGAACTCATAACGTGAACGGGAACGTGAAAATTTAATAGGACAAGCCAACTGTGGCTCAGTCTCGGATTCTCCTGCTTTAACCGGAACCTGGACGACCCAGCCTCGCTCTTGTGCCAATGCTGAAGCTAAGGCTTCATCCAGCTGTAATACCGGTTCCACACAAACATCGAGCGCTGCAAAGATACTCTGCCATTCTGCTAAGGTCTTGGTGAGGATTTTCTGCTGAATAGCTGCTTTAACGTCTGCGCAATCATCAACAGCTAATGAAGCACCTTTTTCTAATAAGATCGGTAACTCTAGAGCCTGCGCCAAGCCCTGCATAAATTGTGGCTCTAAGCTGCCAATCGAAAGATAACGCCCATCTTGAGTCTGGTAGTAGTCATAAAAAGTACCACCATTCAGATATCCCGATTCAGGCTGTGCGTGGACACCACCGGCCAGACTGGCTGCTGCAGCCAGATTATTTAAGCTCACGGCACAGTCGGTCATGGAAATATCAATATACTGGCCCAACCCACTCTGCTGGCGTTCAATGACTGCAGCCAAAATCGCAATCATCGCATGCATCGAGCCCCCGGCGACATCAGCGACCTGAATCCCTAAGGCAGGTGGCCCACTTTGGCTTCGGCCACTATGTCCAGCAATGCCTGATAAGGCCAAGTAATTAATATCATGCCCCGCCTTATCTTTATAGGGGCCGGTTTGACCATAACCGGTGATAGAACAATAAATCAGTCGCGGATTGATTTCCGCCAGCGTAGCGTAATCCAATCCGAGCCGTTGCATCACGCCTGGACGGAATTGCTCGACCACAATGTCATAGTCAGAAATCTTGTTTTTGATCTGCTCAATACTGTGCTGCTCTTTTAAATCCAGCGTAACTGCCTGCTTGTTTCTGTGCAGATAATTGTACGCCGTGGCCTGCCCATGTGCATAAGGTGGCATTAAACGCAACAGGTCTGGCCGGGTCGGTGATTCAATATGTACAACGTCAGCACCGAGGTCAGCCAGATACATGGTGGCGAAAGGTCCGGGTAAAAGCGTAGAAAAATCTAGGATTTTCAATCCCTTCAAAGCAAAAGACATTAGAATAATTACTCTACTATTGTTGGTTTTTCAGTCATAATAGAGATATAAAACTCCTAACACAATGTCATGTTCAGCCATTTACCTTGATCATTTCGGCAATTTAATATGTCATAAATGGCAAGTCAGTTTTTGTAAATTGC
>CANQWW010000178.1 GCA_947627655.1 uncultured Acinetobacter sp.
TATTTAGATGCAGAAGCCAATACGCCAGCGTTTAAACTGGATGGTTCACCTGCACTACCTTTTGAATTTGCAGCAAGAGATGCAGCAGCTGAACGCAGCGCCAATACCGAAGTTGAAACCCAACCTGAACATGCAATGATTAGCAATGAGCAATTCAGCATTGAAAATATGCGTTATGTAGTCGATGTGATGGCGGCTTGCATCATTAAAAATGAAGTACCTTTCTGCGAACTTGATGCCCATGCCGGTGACGGTGACTTCGGCATGAGCGTAGCCAAGGGCTTTAAACAGCTGAAACGTGAATGGCAAAGTCTGATCCAAACCCAGCACATGGATGAATTCTTGCTGAATAGCTCGATGATTATTATGGAACACTGCGGTGGTGCATCGGGTCCAATTTGGGGTTCTGCTTTCCGTGCAGCCAGTAAATCAATTAAAGGCAAAACCACTTTAAGCGTGGCTGACTTTGCCGAAATGCTGCAAGCAGCAGTAAAAGGCATCCAAACCACGGGTGAACGCTCATTCGGTCGTGGCGCAGTGGTGGGTGATAAAACCTTGATTGATGCTCTAGTACCATGTGCAGATTCATGGTCAGCGCATACCGACAAAACCTTTAAAGAAAACTTTGTTCTCGGTGCGCAAGCGGCTGTGCAAGGTGCGGAATCGACCAAAGAAATCGTGGCTCGTATGGGTCGTGCCGGTACAGTGGGTGATCGTAGTCTTGGTTATCCAGATGCGGGTGCGCACGGTTTAGGGGTAATCTTTACCGACATTGCTGAACATATTAAATAAGCATTTATTTGAAAAAGCCTCGATATTGTTTGGGGCTTTTTATTCATTCGCTTGCACGAATAGCGCTACTTCAAAGCAAGTTGAAAGCAAGATTTTCTATTTAAATTTCTCCAGATATTGGTCTAGTTCTTCCTTCACAACGACCCTTTTATTGCCTTTTATTTGTGCCTCACTCAAAACACCTTCAGAATCCACCACAACCACAGGATGACCATCCTGTTTTAGACGCGCGACTCCTTCAAATAATATCCGCGCACCCACGTTATGGATTAAAGTTAAATTGGTCAAATCCAAAATAATTCGGGTTTTAGCGGGTGGCTCATCCTGTAAAATCCGCAGCAGCATTTCCGACTCGGTAAACTGCAGCACGCCACGCAGCTCATACACCACCACCTGATTCTTTTTACCCGTGGTATAACGGTTTTGCAGAATCGTTTGCGCCGATGGTGTTCCTTCCATCAGGTGCAAGCCCATTTCCTTGGATATACGTTCAAAGGCCTGGACACCTCGTGCACTATGTCCATGCTCATCAATCCGTGGAGAAAATACCGCGATTCCCACCTGTCCCGGCAAGATTCCAATAATCCCGCCCGACACGCCACTTTTGGCCGGAATACCGACCGTGGTCAGCCAGTCACCAGCAGCGTCGTACATACCGCAGGTCAGCATGACACTTAGCACTTGCCGCACTACAGAACGATCCAACAGTTTTTTACCGGTCTGAGGCTGAATCCCACCATTGGCCAGCACACCTGTAATCATGGCCAGGTCTTTCACTGTGACTTTGATCGCACATTGCTTGATATAACCATTGACGATAGATTCCGGGTCTTCTTCCAGCACGCCCACGGTACGCAACATATAGCCTAACGACCGGTTACGAAAGGCGGTTTTCTTTTCCGAAGTATAAACCTCGTTATCAAAACTCAGCTCACGTCCAGCCAAGCTGCTTAAAAAACGGCGCAACTGTTCAGCACGTGATACCGTTCTTTTATAAGGAATGAGTGAATGAGTAGTAATTGCCCCAGAGTTAATCATCGGATTCTTCGGAATATTGGATTCTTTATCCAGTGAAATCTGGTTAAAGGCCTCACCAGAGGGTTCCACGCCGACCTTTGCTAATACTTTTTCGAGCCCCTGTTTTTGTAAGGCCAATGCATAGGCAAAAGGCTTTGACATGGACTGCAGGGTAAATTCCACGTCATCATCTCCAGTGGAATAGACTGTGCCGTCCACCGTGATCAGCGCCAAAGCAAATTTATCAGGATCTACCGCCGCCAGCTCAGGAATATAGTCAGCCAATGCACCTGAGTCATGATCATGGCAGGCGGTTAACACATGCTTGAGATAGTCTGGCACGGGTGTTTTCATCTATTCAGCTCATTACAATTCATTCTTATTTTTAAATAACATACCGGTTTTTAGCACAGTCTCTACAGTGAAAACGTAACTGTTTTAAAATCGAGCTTTATCTAAGCTGTTATTTTTAATTGGCGTTTTGAGAACAAGACTTTCGTTTTTTAATATGCCCGCCATAAAAAAGAGCATTGCTGCACTGCTGTCCCACAATTTTAACTAGACTTGTATGAAGCAATAAAAGATTGATTTAACTATATGAAATTTATTTACATTTATAGTTAAATATTACACAGCCTCATATTTTGTTTAAAAGTTTCAATGGCTTTGTGTAGGCAAAACCCTACTTTGGAAAGACCCAAATGAGAACTCAAAATATATTTTGAGTTCGCAAGAAAAGTCTTTTATTACCCATACACGATATCCTGAGCCAGTTTTAAGCACTGCTTTAAAACGCAGCGCAAGGATGGGTAATGTGTGGCATCCCTGCCACACGCACATAGCTTAAACCGGATCACTTCAACTATGGGACGGCAGTGGCATTGCTGCTCTTTCTAACTATTGCAAAAAACTAGATTATTTGACCTTGGTTTTTCGGATCATCTTATACAAGGTCGTTGGAGAAATCCGTGAAACCAGTACCCCGAGTTTTTCTTTCTTGCCGCCAATCACGATATATTCTTCGCCGCTCTGCAAAGCTTGTACAGTTTGACGGGCAAAATCATCGGCTTCTAGACCATTTTCAATCGCTTCATCCTGTTTGGCCTGTGGCTTGCCTTCACCATTTAAGGCATTCAGAGACACATTGGTTTTGACAAAGCCCGGGAAAATTACCGAAACCCCAATCCCCTGATCTGCTACTTCAGCACGCAAGCTGTTGGCCCACATATGAATGGCCCCTTTGGCCGCAGAATACGAGGCGCGATACTGGGTTCCGAGCAGCCCAGCCACACTGGAAATAAAGGCAATCCGGCCCGACTTCTGTTGTAGAAAAGTAGGCAATACGGTTTTCGTCAGAAAGACTTGGGAAAAATAGTCTACTTCCATAATGGCACGCTCCGTCTGCATACTGGTTTCCTGAATCAGGGCACGCTGGCTCAGACCAGCATTATTGATCAGCCAGTCAATGCGTCCCTTTTGTTCCAGTACGGTTCTATAGGCCTGTTCCACCTGACTTTCACGGGTAATATCCGCCACCACAGAAAGATGCTGTTCCGGATTTGGCAGACTAAGACGAACATTTTCCAGTTCTTCATGACGGCGTGCAGTCAGCACAATCTGTGCGCCCTGCGCTGCACATTCCTGTGCGATGGCCTTACCAATCCCAGAAGATGCACCGGTAATCCACACCACTTTTCCATTTAAATTTTCCAGCTTCGCCATTCATCCCTCTATCTTTATCTACGCTATGAGTTATCTATCTACTATACGGCTGATGTCTGTTTGACTTCATCCTCCAGAAATACCAAAAAATGCTCAAAGTATTGACTGATGGTATGCACATCATACAGGCTTCCCAGTTTATCAAAACGTTTATAGCCGAGTTGTGTGGTTAAATGAATCACCCCATTTAAGGTTTTATCAACCACGACATTAAATTTTAACAGTTGTTTCGGTTGACGCACCAACTGGTTAACACCCTGCTCAACCACGGCAGTAAAGGCCTTGAGGGCTGGAAATACATAATAGGAATTACCAGATTTGATTTCCTGCACATAACTCAGCAACTCTACCGCCAGATTTCTCTCTACTGGGTAACGCACATAATATTCACCCTCTATTTCATGCGTCATGTCATACAAATAATTGACCAAAGGAATCAGACGGTCATTGCCAAAAAAAGACACCGACCATGGCATATATTTACGTGTGGTCTCGATAATCTGCTGAATGATTTTTTCTGACTCATGATCTGAAGACGTTGACATACGGGCAATTTGTCCAAAGACCTGTTCAATAATTTCGCAGGCGATATCAGTAAGATTCTCGCCCAGTGCCTTGGCCAGACTGATCCTGTCCCCCTCATTTAACCGGGAGTGAATCTCACGAAAGCGATGATGCGTATCGTGCTGAATTTGTAATGATATTTTATAGCTCATCCCGGTCTCCTCTACTGTGAGTGGTATTATTATAATTACGATGAGTCGCCTTTATTTCTGTTCTATCACAGCCCTGCGCATGTCACAAGCATCTGGTACAAGAATGCATCCGCTGGGGCTGCCGCAGGCGTTATTTTTTTTGCTACAATAGACCCAATTTTTTATCCACTTTTGATCTGTTCGAACTATGACTGATTCAGCGCAAAATATTGCTACAACCT
>CANQWW010000179.1 GCA_947627655.1 uncultured Acinetobacter sp.
GGCAATCTTGGCACCGCCACCTAAGCCATTGTTAAATGCATCTAAAGTTCCCTGGAGGCCCAAACCGGCCAGCAAACCACCAACAACAGCACCAATGACCAGGGCAAAAACCACAGGTACACGTGCCACGGAGAGTCCGAACATGACTCCGATAGCAGCAAGAATTGCAAACATAATGAATTGGGAATGAGAAAAAAGAAGATATTTTATCAGAAAATGCGCATAAAAATTCCTCTACCTTTCTCTCCGCTACTTTATCTATGACCGTAATGCTTCTGGTGCTGGTTGAGCAAACTCGTGAATATGCCTAGCAATCTCCTTGGGCTGACTTAAAATTGCCCAATGATTGGCATTCAGCTCGACTTTGCGGAAAGTTGTTACCCATTTTGGCATTTCATCGACCAGTTCTGGACTGACAAAATTATCCTGCTTCAGCACAATCGCCTGCACTGGACAGATGGCATAGCGTTCTCGTGGCTTGAGCAAACGGGGGATAAAATTAGCCCGATACAGTCCTATGCCATATTTACCATCCTTGATGATGTTTTGATTCAATGGCAGATTCTTTTTGCCTTCCAGCTGATCCAGCACCCGGCCCCAACGTTCGGCATTCAAGAAATTCCAGACTGCGGGTGCCAAACCTGGTAACTGGAAGGCCACGATATACCAGGATTTACTTAATTGTTTAAAAAATCTTGATTTATTTTGCTTGAACTGATTCCGCATCCAGTAGGCTGCATGATCCAGACAAGGCCCGGAAATACTGCTAAAAGATAAAATCCGGCCTGCAAAATGCGGGTCCGTGACCGACTCCCAAGACTGGATAGAGCCCCAGTCATGGGCAGCCAGATGAAATGCCCGGCCAGGAATAATGGTATTTACGACCTCTTCCAGATCCTGGCTTAAACGTTCCAGGCGGAAGTCAGAGACATGTTTGGGAACAGAAGATGCACCTGCACCGCGGACATCATAAGTCACAATAAAATAGTCCTGTTGCAGTTCACGGACCACTTCTTTCCAGACTTCCTGATGATCTGGATAACCATGTACCAGCAGTAATACCGGATGCGTTGGATGACCAAAAGTCCTGACTGCCAGACGCTGTTGATCACTGGTGGTGACCCATTGTATTGCCTGTTCCATCTGCCCTTTCCTTATTTTTATTGACCATTTATTTGATCACTCGGCATATTTTATCAATGCCTTCATCATGTTGTTGTTCTAGTATGCATTGCTATATAAGAAAAAAGAATGTCAGTATGAGCCTATTACGTAAAATACAAAACCTGCCCATCCTCTCCAAGTTCATGCTCAACCGTTATGCACCTTATCGTGGTGCAGGTATTGAAATTGAGACGCTCGATTATGCCAACTCTCACATCCGGGTAAACATGCCTCTGACCCGCAAAAACCAGAATATTGTCGGGGTACATTTCGGCGGCAGCCTGTACGCGATGGTTGATCCTTTTTATATGCTGCTACTGATGCATCATCTCGGACCGAAATATATTGTATGGGACAAAGAAGCCAGTATTCATTTCCTGGCTCCGGGACGCGGCACAGTTTATGCAGATATCCGTATAGATGCCAATGAAGTCAATACTATCCTTGAACTAGCTGAAGATCATGCTCCAGTTTACCGTACGTATCAGCTCGATATTTATGATGACTCTGGGGTTCGCATCGCTGTAGTGAGCAAAACGGTGTATATTCGCCGCAAAAAACCGAAAGCCCGGTTCAAAAATCAATCGGATCATTAGATAGTACAAAAGCGCCTGGACAGGCGCTTTTAATATTTCATTCAATAGATATCTGGATCAACGACGACGGTCGTTCTGTTCAATGGCTGCACCAGCACCGCCACCAATGGCACCACCGATTGCTGCACCGGCATTACCACCGAAGATACTTTTACCTACAGCCGAACCCACTGCACCACCCACACCGCTATACGTAGCATTACGGTTAGATCCGCCCTGAGATTTACTGCCGACTGCTGCACCAGCACCGCCACCAATGGCGGAGCCCCAGCCACCGCCGACACTATTACCTACACCGCCACCTACCGCACCACCGAGTGCTGCAGCACCAACACGCTGATCACGACTCGACATATTTTCACAGCCTGCCAACATAAAAGTTGAAACAGTCACTGCTGCCAGTACGCCCATTAGCTTTTTCATTATCCAGCTCCCTGTTCGATTCCTCTGAGTTAAGAGTAACTGGAATTTGAGGATGAATTGATAACAAGATGTTAATTCTTGAAACTTACTTGCTTTATTTTTGTAAAGAGCTAATGATTATTCATGCTTTCTGGCTTATTTGGCTTCTTCTACGGTCAATAGATCACGGGTAGTGTCACCATTTTCCGTCATCACCGTGTGCGTCACCTTAGCTTTATCAGCTCCGCTATGTTGCTGTAATTTCAGCGTACGCTTTACCGGCTCTGGCTGATCCTTCTTAAACTCTACACCTTCGGCATCAATGGTCTTGGTTTGCTTGATGATTTCTCCATCCTGCTTCAGGGTGGTATTGAGTTCAATTTTTGAGGTAGGAATAATCACACCACCTTTCTGAATGACAGGAATTGCCAGCTTCTTGTCAGAAAACTGGCCCAGATTGTCATCAAGCACGACTTCTTTGGCCACAATATCTTTGCCTTTATTGGTCATTTCCAGAATGGTCGCTTCCACATGACGGACGGGCTTCTGCCCTTCGACACGACGTAGCACTTCAGTTTTGAGCACAGGTACAACAGCTTTGTCATCCACCACAATACTGTTCGGCATGGGTGCAGCAAAGACACTCAGACTGATAGAACCGGATAAAAGTGTAAAACCCGCAAAACGAGAAAAATTCATGTGACCCCCTCTTAAAAAAATAAAACACTGATCTCAGCCAGCTTTGCTGGCTACAGAGCAGCAAGAGTGCTTAATGCGTGTCGTAGAGATCAGTGCAATTTATCTACTTGAATCTATTTTTAAATTTATTCAGCTACAGCTTCAGAGCTGGCAAGCTCGTCTGTTTCTAACGGTGCAGCATCTAAAGGCTGAGCATCTTCATGTACGGTGGCCGGATCTACAACTTCAGTTTCATCCACTGCTGTATTATCGACGGGTGCTGTATTTTCTGCTTGGTCTTTTGAACAGGCGCTAAGACCTAGTGTCAAAAGTAATACGGTAGAGATTGCTAAAGCTTTCATTTTATTCTTCCTAATTAAGTTCATGTTTTCATAGTGAATACTGGCATACTTTAGGACTGAATTTCAAATCGCCATGTTATGAGGCCTATTACAAAAAATTTAGAGATAAAAAAAGCCACCCGAAGGTGGCTCTTTTTTTTTAGATTAGTTTATAGGGCTAATTAAAGACCGTTAAACTCATCATTAAATGCTTGGCTAAGCGCCTGGTCTACATCAGAGAAGTTATTGTGCAGTTCAAATTCTGCAGCTTCTGCTTCCTGACGACGACGTTCTAGGTGGTAAGCCAAACCTGTACCCGCTGGGATCAGACGACCAACAACCACGTTTTCTTTCAGACCGCGTAGATCATCTTCTTTACCTGTTACCGCCGCTTCAGTTAACACACGTGTGGTTTCCTGGAACGATGCAGCAGAGATGAACGAGTCTGTAGAAAGCGACGCTTTGGTAATACCCATCAATTGACGTTCAAACTTACCTGGGAACTTGTTCTGAGCAAGAACCGCTTGGTTTTCTTGAACAACACGGATGTAATCCACTTGTTCGCCTTTGATGAAGCTGGTATCGCCACCATCGGTGATTTCAACTTTACGCAACATTTGACGTACGATGACTTCAATGTGCTTGTCGTTGATTTTTACACCTTGCAGACGGTAAACGTCCTGAACTTCGTTCACGATGTAGTTGGTCAACGCCACTTCACCTTTCAGACGTAAAATGTCATGCGGGTTTTGTGGACCATCAGAAATGGTTTCACCACGGTTCACATGCTCGCCTTCGAACACGTTGATGGAACGCCATTTCGGAATCAGCTCTTCGTACACTTCTGAACCGTCATCTGGAGTGATGACTAAACGGTTCTTACCTTTGGTCTCTTTACCAAAGCTCACGATACCTGACACTTCTGCAAGGATCGCATGCTCTTTCGGCTTACGTGCTTCGAACAAGTCGGCAACACGCGGCAGACCACCGGTAATATCACGGGTACGTGAAGATTCTTGTGGTACACGACCGATAACATCACCGACACCAATGGTTTCGCCATCACGGACAGAAAGAATGGTGTTTTGTGGCAAGAAGTAGAACTGTTCGCCACCATCAACGGTATCCAACACAACAGCTGGACGTAAATCTTTACCTGACGCAGGACGTGAAGTCACTGGCAAGATTTCGATTGTGGTCATACCTGTTGCATCATCAGTTTTCGAAGTCACGGTCACGCCATCAGCGATCTGGCTGAAACGTACTTTACCAGCAACTTCTGTTA
>CANQWW010000180.1 GCA_947627655.1 uncultured Acinetobacter sp.
AAGTTATTACGCATTTGCAGAATTTACCCAAGCCGGGAATCAGGTTTATTTCTTGGTCGGTAACCGTGATTTTGCCTTAGGTCAAGAATTTCTAAAGCAGTTTTCTGGGCAACTCCTGCCTGATGTTCAGCTGTTAACGATTGCGGGCAAAAAGATACGTATAGAACATGGCGATGCACTCTGTACCGATGATGTCAGTTATCAGCGTTTCCGTAAAATTATTCGCAACCCTTGGTTAATCGGCTTTTTACGTAAAATGCCGCTGTCTTTCCGTGCCCGACTGGCGCAAGGCTTCCGTAAGAAAAGCCATGAAGCCCAACAGTTTAAAAGCTATGAGGTCATGGATGTGAATCAGGACGCCGTTCTCGCTGCACTCGAAAATGTCGATCTGCTGATTCATGGTCATACTCATCGTGCCAACATCCATGAGGTGAATGGCAAGAAACGCATTGTGTTAGGCGACTGGAGACAAGATACAGCTCAGATTTTGGAGCTTTCTGATCAATTTACAGATGCGGATCTACAGCTGAAAACCTGGTATTACCCATAAAAAAAGCAACTGCGAACAGTTGCTTTTTATACTTTGTTTAGCTTAAACGGTATAACTGGTTAAAACCGGTATAGAAGCTTTTACCATCCAGATTCAATGGATAGTGTTCACCATTTTCAAGTTCAATCATATTTCCCACATTGACCATAATCATACCATTGATGGTATTTTGCTGACGTTGCATTGGTACAACTTTGACTTGAATTTCACAACCATTAATGGCGGTCGCGATAGACCATGTATTTAAATTTTTCAAAATATTCACTCATAATATGAGCTTTTTGTGATTAAACAAGGAGAGCTATAGACTAAAAATAAATCTTATTTCTGGGTTTGCTAGAGTTTTTTTAACAGGAAAACCTGTATTTCATGTATCACAATCAGCTAAAAATAAACCAGCGAAAACAGTATTCGCTTTAAAGTTATTATTTTATAACTCTTTTTTGACCAAATAGCAAAATTACATTGTAATGACATGTGTCAAATGTAGTATTTTTCAGATTTTTTTGCGCCTATCGAATGTTCCTGTAATGAAATATTTCACGATATAAAACAAACCCATCAACAGCATAATACTGAAACCAGAGATCAAATTTCCTGAATCAAGATAGTTTAAAACTGCTAGATATCCAGTAGCTAACGTATACACCCCCAAAAATACCAATAAAATGCGCTGCCCTAGCCGATAACGTTGCTGCTTCTTTTGTTCATGAATCTGCTTTTGCTGCTCAAAAAACACATCGATTTCTTCTATTTTCATTTTCTATCCTAACCCATCTTATTTCTTTCAACTTAACACCGCCAAAGATGCTATAAAGCCCTGACAAATCAAAGCTTTTAAAACATCTTATAGCTAAGTAGTCAATCTGGCAAAATGACCAACCAAGATCATCCGATCGTTTTGTGATCAAAAGAGACCTACTGATTGGACCACTTCTGCATCAGGTTTATATTTTATCAAAAGTTCACGAAGTGCATTCATCCACTCGCTTGTATGTGTGATGCACTCATATTTTGTTTAACGCTGGTTTGACTCAAATACCAACAAGGAAAATCTTGAGCATGATTGACGAAAGCGGTTACTTAAGACGATATACTGCAGAAATTATCTACTGTCCCACTTTGTTTTCAGGCATATTATTGTAATAATCATTTGTTTATGGCGTCTGGTGTCAGCTAGTCATAATAACCTTGTACTATTTAAGAAGAATGGAGCCAATGTATGGATTTGCTTAAGGTCGCAGAAAGCCGTTATACCACTAAAGCCTATGACCCTTCTAAAAAAATCCCTGAAGATCAATTTCAACGCTTGCTTGAGGTTCTGCGTTTAGCTCCTTCTTCTATCAACATTCAACCCTGGCATTATTTTATTGCAGATCATCCAGCAGCTAAACAGCGTATTGCCAAGGCTCTGGTCGGCAAGTATGGCTATAATGCACCGAAAGTGCTGGATTCTTCTCACACGATTCTACTCTGCACCCACACAGATATTACTGATGAGCATTTAAATCACCTTCTAGAACGCGACGATGCAAATGGACGCTTTAAAGACCATGCAGCCAAAGAAGCACAACGCGATTCACGCACAGGCTATGTACAATATTATCGTAGTGAAAAAGGTGATATTCAGCGCTGGGCAGAAAACCAGACTTTTATTGCTCTAGGCCAAATGCTACTTGCTGCGGGCATTGAAGGTATAGATGCCACCCCAATTGGGGGCTTTAATGAAGAAATCCTGAATCAGGAATTACAACTTGCAGAGAAAGGGCTGATTCCTTCAGTACTGCTGACTTTTGGTTATCGCAGTGAGAGTGATTTTAATGCCAAACTACCGAAATCCCGTCTGAAAGCTGAAGACATTTTCACCAAATTGTAAGCATTTCGTGCTATAAAAGGGGCTTAAAGCCCCTTTTCTTGTCATTATGGGCCTATTTTTTGCTTATTCCGTCTTACTCATCCATTTAGAATAACAATAGAGGTTTACATGTCGGTTCTTTCAGTTAGACCTATGAAATTTGAGTGCCAACGCTGCGATAAAATCTATTTGCATCACTACAAACCTGAACAGCCTTATTATCCGCATTGTCCCCACTGCCAACAGGCCGGTTTGCTGTTGGGCATGCTGGAGAAAGAAGATCTGATCCGCGTGCCGCTAGATTATGCCAGTGCCTATCTCAAACAGACATGGCATAGGCTAAGCAAATAACACTGCTTAATCCTAATAGTAATCCCACTGTACTTGCAGGTTTCAGACGCTCTTTAAAAAAGATGAGCCCGGCAAGTACACCAAAGATCACGACCAAAATATTCATACCTGCAAAGACAATCGCGGGGCTATCTTTGAGCAGCATATGGGCTTTGACATAAAATGCGATATTGGCAAAGTTGAGTCCACCCAGCAGCAAACCTGCTGCAATATGCTTTGCATCACCCAGATTACGATATTTGACCCAGAGATAGATCAGCGATAACAGCAGCGCACAAATAAACATCAGGTTTAAACTCAGTGCAAACTGTAGCCCAAGACTGGTGGTATATTTCAGCAATACATCAATTAAAGCATATCCACCCCACACCAAGGCCAGATACAGCATACCTTGTTGCCCACTCACCCCCTGCTGCCGATGTGAAATCAGGATAGATAACACAGCAATAATCCCCAGTGCAACACCGAGTAGTTTCAGGGCATTAAACTGTTCCTGGAAAATAAAATAGGCGGCGGCGAGTGACAAGACGACCGATAAACGCTGGGCAATTTCGGTTTTAAGAATTCCTGCCGTCTGTAATGCACGAGCCAGCACTAAAAACACACTCGGCAACAAGACCCCCAAGGCAATAATCAGCCACCACGGCGTTTCTGTTACAGAAACATGTACTAGATCTGGCTGAAACCAGAAAAAACACAATATGCTGGCACTGGCATAATTCCAGCTGATCAGATGAATAGGATTTAGGCCCCTATTTTTCCCGACTTTTAGTAAAATCGAGACCATGACACTACAGAGTGCCGCTGTAAAAATCAGTTCCATTGCCTGTTCATCATGATATTGAGTCCATTATTTTAATACAAAAAAGCCCACAAATATCTGTGGGCTTTTTGCAGGAATTTCAGCTAGTAATTAGTAGCGAGAAACCATTTTTTCCAATGAAATTGGACGAATCTTATCAGCATTACCTGCTGTACCAAAAGCTTCGTAACGATCTACACAGATTTGCTTCATCGCATCAACAGTTGCAGCGAAGAATTTACGTGGATCGAATTCAGCTGGTTTTTCCGCCATCATACGACGCATTGCACCAGTTGATGCTAAACGTAAATCTGTATCGATGTTGATTTTACGCACACCGTGTTTAATGGCTTCAACCAGTTGCTCAACAGGAACACCGTAAGTTTCGCCGATATTACCGCCGTATTCATTGATGATCGCTAACCACTCTTGTGGCACAGAGCTAGAACCGTGCATGACAAGGTGAGTATTTGGAAGCGCAGCGTGAATCTCTTTGATACGGTCAATCGCCAGGATATCACCTGTAGGTGGACGCGTGAACTTGTAGGCACCGTGTGAAGTACCGACTGCAATTGCCAGTGCATCTACGTTTGTATCTGCAACGAATTGAGTCGCTTCTTCAACAGACGTTAACAGTTGAGAATGATCAAGAACGCCTTCAGCGCCTACGCCATCTTCTTCACCCGCCATACCTGTTTCAAGGCTACCTAAACAACCAATTTCACCTTCAACAGAAACGCCACATGCATGTGCCATTTCAACTACACGGCGAGTTACATCAACGTTGTAGTCATAAGATGTTGGAGTTTTACCGTCTGCACCCAAAGAACCGTCCATCATGACTGATGAGAAGCCTAACTGGATTGAACGTTGACAAACGTCTGGGCTCGTACC
>CANQWW010000181.1 GCA_947627655.1 uncultured Acinetobacter sp.
CAACACTTGGGAGAAGTGCCGTGGCATTAGTTCTAGACGGTCGTGCATTGGCGAAGCAAATTGAAGCTGACTTGTTAACTCGCGTAGAAGCGCTGAAAGCAAAATCAGGTCGTACTCCAATTCTTGCGACTATTTTAGTAGGTGACGATGGTGCATCTGCAACTTATGTACGTATGAAAGGCAATGCTTGCCGCCGTGTTGGTATGGATTCATTAAAAGTTGAGCTGCCAACAGAAACCACAACTGAACAACTGCTTGCAGAAATTGAAAAGCTAAACGCAAACCCAGATGTTCACGGTATTCTTTTACAGCACCCAGTACCTGCACAAATTGATGAACGTGCCTGTTTCGATGCCATTTCATTGGCTAAAGATGTTGATGGCGTAACTTGTCTTGGTTATGGCCGTATGGCGATGGGCGAAGCGGCTTATGGTTCTGCAACACCTGCCGGCATCATGACGATTCTGAAAGAAAACAAGATCGAAATCGCAGGTAAACATGCAGTGGTGGTGGGTCGCTCGGCAATTTTGGGTAAACCGATGGCTGCTATGCTGCTGGAAGCCAATGCCACTGTGACGATTTGCCATTCACGTACCCAAGATTTGGCAAGCTTTGTGAAGCAAGCGGATATCATCGTTGGTGCAGTAGGTAAAGCTGAACTGATTCAAAAAGACTGGATCAAAGCAGGCGCCGTGGTGGTTGATGCGGGCTTCCATCCACGTGATGGCGGTGGTGTGGGTGATATTCAATTGGTGGGTATTGAAGACATTGCTTCTGCGTATACCCCAGTTCCAGGTGGTGTAGGCCCAATGACCATTACCACTTTGATTCGTCAAACGGTTGAAGCCGCTGAAAAGGCTTTGGGTTAATCCTTTTAATTAAAAGATAGTGAAGTCACGACGGAGTCTTATCGTTGTGATGATCGATGTAAGAAGCTCATATGTTACTTTTGTTTCGGCAAAAGTAACCAAAACCATTTGTCATCCGCAGAACTCGGCATTTTGTGTCATTTGATTTGAAATGTCGCAGAAACAATTTTAAATAAATTGAGGTCTGCCTCGGACAGCTGCGGATGACGTGGTCGCGTATCAAATCCCTTTATAAGTTCTAATAAGATTATCGCCAAGGCTTAAGCATGAGCTGTACTTTTCAATTCCCTAAAGCCCCACAACATTTAATTCAAGCTTTGCATGACGTGATTCCACATTGTGAACTGCATGCGCAGCAATTACCGGATACGCCGATTTCTTTATGGCTGATACCACCGGTATTCCCAACCGATAAACTGGATGATGAAGTGATTCGTCGCATCTGGAACGATACACCGTACTGGATTTTCTGCTGGGCCTCAGGTTTAGCTATGGCACAATGGCTTTTGGCAGAACCGCAGCATGTCAAAGATAAAGTCGTATTGGATTTCGGTGCCGGTTCAGGTGTTGTCGCGATTGCTGCAAAAATGGCAGGTGCGAAACGGGTGATCTGCTGTGATATCGATCAGGTGAGTCTGGATGCTTGTCGTGCCAATGCAGAACTGAATGAGGTGGAGTTGGAATATCTGGATGATCTGTATAAGGCGGAGCAAGTCGATATTCTTTTGGCGGCAGATGTGCTCTATGACCAATGTAACCGATTCTTCTTGGATGAGTTTTTAAAATTTGCTTCTGAAGTGTGGGTAGCAGACAGTCGGGTGAAAAACTTTAGTCATCCTCAATATGAAAAACTGGATGAGCGCAGTGCAACGACTTGGCCAGATTTGGATGAGTCGCCAGAATTCCGTAATGTCAGTTTCTATAAGACCTTGACAGCGGGCAAATAAAAAAGGGCTTTCGCCCTTTTCGATCATTTAAGAACAGGTGAACTGAATGACACGTAATGTTGTCGGACGGGCATTCAGCACATCACGTACCCCAGGATTCTCGGTATTATACAGATCTTGCGTATTGCTCAGGCTGATCTGAGTGCGACTATTCCCCAGCTGACGACCGTATTGCTCTTCAAGTAAAGGCGTATTGCTAATTTCATTACTGCTCATCACATTGATGTTCCAGTCTTTAGTGCCACCAAGCGCTTGTCGGCAGGCTGCTTTGAGTTTGCTCTGATCCTGACTGGTGCGACCGGACAGCGTATAACGTAAAGTGGCTGAATTGGCACCTCGTTCAAGAATCTCATAGCCACTTTGACCATTATAAGGTTGAGGTGTGCTTTGACAGGCAGTTAACGCGAGACTGCTTAAGCCTGTACCCAATAGAAAAGCTATTTTTTTCATGATGATGGTTTCCTGTTTCTTATACTTTAAGTATGCCATAGCCTTAAAAAAATAAGCGGGCTATACACACAAAACAGCAATAAAAAAGCTTTCCGAATGTTTCCACCCGGAAAGCTTATGCAAGCTCAATCCTGATTAGTCGTCAGTAATCATACTGTGCTTTTTAGTGTCTTTCATAAAGATGTAAGTCAGTAGCGATACACCAATCATGAAGGTAATGTAATAGAAGAAATAATTTTCATGGCCAGCATTTTTGAAGCTTAGTGCGACAAGCTCTGCTGTACCGCCAAATAAAGTATTGGCAATGGCATAAGGCAGGGCAACACCGAGTGCGCGAATATGTGCCGGGAACAATTCCGCCTTCACAACGGCATTAATTGCAGTATAACCAGTCACAATCACCATACCACTCATGCACAGCATGAAAGCTGTTGTTGGACTGCTGGTCGAGCCTAGGCCATTAAAGATTGGGATGGTAAATAGCACACCCAGCACACCAAAGGCAATCATAATTGGCTTACGGCCGATTTTGTCCGATAAAGCGCCTACCAGAGGCTGTAATAGCATAAATACAAAGATTGCCAGAGTGGTAATTTCAGTTGCTGTGGTTTTTTCAAAACCTGAAGTATTCACCAGGTATTTTTGTAAATAGGTGGTAAAGGTGTTGAAGGCTAGCGTACCACCGGCAGTCAGCATAATCACGGTGAATGCCTGTTTAGGATACTTGGTGAATAATGCTAGGGCACTGGATTTTGGTCCACCTTGTTTGGCTTGCGCTTGTGCTTGTTTAGAGGATTGAGTCTCCACCAAACCGCGACGAATCCAGAATACCACAATGGCCAGTACTGCACCAATGGCAAATGGAATACGCCAGCCCCATTCGGTCAGCTGGGTTTCGGTCAAGGTACGTTGCAATACAATCAATACACAGAGGGCAAGTAACTGGCCAGAAATCAGTGTCACATATTGGAAACTTGAGAAGAATCCACGGTGATTTTTACCAGCCATTTCAGTCAGGTAGGTTGCACTTGAACCATATTCACCACCGACACTTAAACCTTGTAGCAAACGCGCAAATAACAGCAGTGCCGGTGCTAGCATCCCCACTGAATCATAGGTTGGGGCGCAGGCAATAATCAGTGAGCCGATACACATCAGCGACACAGAGACAGTCAAACCAGCTTTACGGCCTTTACGGTCAGCATAGATCCCCATAATCCATGCGCCAATTGGACGCATCAAGAAGCCGAGTGCAAACACGGCCGCTGCCTGCAGCAGCTTTACCGTATTGTCACCTTCAGGGAAAAACTGTGAAGCGAAATATAAGGTAAAGGCTGCATATACATACCAGTCATACCATTCAACGAGGTTGCCGGCTGAACCGCCGAGAATTGATTTAACACGTGTTTTTCGGTCAAGCGGTGTAGCAGCTTGATGAGAAGAGTGAGTCACCAGTGTGCTCCGAGCAAAAGGTTTAGAAATAGTTTTTCAATGGTCTGAGATGAAATTGAAAAAATATCTCTAGAGAGAAAGAGGAGAGAATTAATTGCTTCGTTATACACCGATGTGTTTCAGGCTTTTATAAGACATTGGTAGTAGAAAATAAGTCTTAATAAATTTATTTTTTGAAAATAGGAGTTTGTGGTTTTTATATTATCTGATTGATTTTTAGTCAATGTTTGTTTTTTAACCTTTAAGGGTGGTATGTGGTTTATATAGTTATTAACGATAAGTTTAGTATTGATTTATCTTGCACAGAGTTATGCAATAAAAAAGGCCGCTGATGCGGCCTTTTTTATTGTTAAGTCAGCAATTAAGCTGATTTAACTGCTTCAAGTAATTCAGCTTGACGTTTTTTCAACGCTTCTGGCATACGGTCGCCGAGTTTTTCGAACAATTCAGTGTGGCTTTCAAGTTCTTTGATCCATTGATCTTTGTCTTGAGAGGTTACTAGGTCAAACTGTTCTTTGGTGAAATCAGAACCTGTCCAGTTCAACTGTTCATAAGTTGGAACTAAGCCGATTGGTGTTTCAACTGCAGATGCACGGCCTTCACAACGGTCGATGATCCACTCAAGAACACGCATGTTTTGACCGAAACCAGGCCATACGAAGTTGCCTTCAGCATCACGACGG
>CANQWW010000182.1 GCA_947627655.1 uncultured Acinetobacter sp.
GAATGCATCAGAGGCCATAACTGCACCTTCTACCACTAAGCCTGCATGTTCAGCTTTAATCGCTGCAATACGTGCAGAGTTTACGCGACTCATTTGGCCAGCGCCCACACCAATCGTTTGACGGCCTTTTGCATAAACAATCGCGTTAGATTTCACGTATTTAGCAACTTTCCAAGCAAAGATTAAGTCATCAATTTCTGCTTCAGTTGGCGCACGTTTAGTCACCACTTTAAGGTCATCTTTGGTGATCATGCCCAAGTCTTGGTCTTGTACTAACAAACCGCCATTTACACGTTTGTAGTCAAGTTGCGATTGACGTGCATCGATTGCTGGAAGTTCACCGCAAACTAAAACACGGACGTTTTTCTTCGCGCCAGTTACTTCAAGTACGCCTTCAGCAATGCTAGGGGCAATAATCACTTCAACGAATTGACGGTCAACAATCGCTTGTGCAGTGGCTACATCTAATTCACGGTTGAATGCAATGATACCGCCGAATGCTGATTCAGGATCTGTTGCGTATGCAAGGTCGTAAGCCGCTTGAATGCCATCTAGAGAAACAGCAACACCACATGGGTTTGCATGTTTCACAATCACACAAGCAGGTTTCGCAAAAGATTTAACACACTCAAGTGCCGCATCAGTATCTGCGATGTTGTTATAAGAGAGTTCTTTACCTTGAAGCTGTTTCGCAGTTGAAACAGACGCTTCGGTCGCAGTGTCTTCTACATAGAATGCAGCAGACTGATGCGGGTTTTCACCGTAACGTAAGTCTTGAACTTTGTTCAATTGCGTGTTGAAGGTACGCGCGAATTTGTCCGCTTGACCTTCTTCGACACCTACGCGAGCGCCTAAATAAGATGCAATCATGCCATCATATTGTGCAGTATGTTCAAACGCTTTAACTGCAAGGTCAAAACGTGTTGCGTGAGATAAAGTGCCCTCAGCTTTAAGCTCGGCAACTACAGTGGCGTAGTCAGCAGCATTCACCACGATGCCTACAGAAGCATGGTTTTTCGCAGCAGCGCGAACCATGGTAGGACCACCGATGTCGATATTTTCAATCGCATCAGCCAGGGAACAGTTTGGTTTTGCTACAGTTGCAGCAAATGGATAGAGGTTAACAACGACAAGATCGATCGCATCGATGTTGTGTTCAGCCATCACAGCTTCGTCTAGACCACGACGAGCCAGGATACCCCCATGAATTTTTGGATGTAGTGTTTTTACACGGCCGTCCATCATCTCTGGAAAACCTGTGTGCTCTGAAACTTCAACTACGGCAACATTATTGTCTTTCAACAATTTATATGTTCCACCTGTAGATAAAATTTCTACCCTCAGAGCAGCAAGTTCTTGTGCAAATTCGACAATACCGGTTTTGTCGGAAACAGAGATTAAAGCGCGTTTAATAGTCATGATCTTCGTCACAGTTATCAAGGAACAGATTAAATCTAAATAGCTAATATACAGTCAAAAAAAATGCCTGCGATTAACGCAAGCATTTTATCATTTATTCACTCATTAAACCGTGAGCTTTTAACTTTTTACGTAAGGTACCACGGTTAAGTCCGAGGATCTCAGCAGCGCGTGTTTGGTTGCCACGCGTATATTCTAGAACTACAGATAGAAGAGGTTTCTCCATTTCTGCCAGCACCATGTCATATACCTGAGATGGTTGCTCACCTTGCAATTGTGCAAAGTAATGGCGAACTGCGCGATCTACGTGGATACGTAAAGCAACATCAGATTGTGCAGTAAAAATAGGAGATTTGCTATTCATGCGAATTAATCCGAAAAAACAAATATCACTTGGGTAAAGTGATATAGATAAGTGGTCTAGAAATTAAAATGAACTCCGTTTTAGATCCTAAATCCGGAGTCCTAAAACTTGGTCATTACTGTGAGCTAGTAGCTTGACACATCTCGGCGCGTTGGTCGAAAAATAAGCGTAACAATAGTTAAAGTTTTGTTACTGGCCAAAATTAACACAGAAAAATCTGCTACATACGCATTAAAAAATAAGCGTATTAGGCAAGACTATATTTTTAGTGAAAAAGTCGCGAGGAGTTGGCAGCACTTAGCTTTCGTGGCGCGTATAATACCATTGTCTAGGCAAAAGTGAGCAAGAAAACTGCATTTTTTTTAGTTTTTTTTCATTTTTTTAATAGTTTTTTTCAATATTATGGACGAATTATTTCTAAACTATAACTATCGAAGCTATTTCGCTCGACTGGAACCTTAAAGTCGAACTGAAAAGGACTGTTGCGCGGGATACGTTCAATACTCACCAGGCTCTCAATCAGGTATTCAGATGGTAAAAGAAGATAGGATGCCGTGATGACCCCCTTATCTTTTAAGTCTAAACGCAGATTGGGCATCGCCAGACTGCGATCATAATAATTGATCAGTTCACCCGAGAAACGGGTTCCATGATTACCTGAGGCGGAAACTTTCACTTTTTTGGTATTCATCAGACTGTAATGCTCTTCCAGATTAGAGCAATTAAATATGTCACAGACGGCATAAAAAGTGGTGCTCATGACATGACTGTTTTTTAAATAATGTGGATTAAACCAGAAGAACTGAAAAATCAGCGCACTTAACAGCAAGATATTGAATATGGTCCAACCAGCATATTGCAATATACTGCGGCGACTTTCCTGATCGGTATTTTCCTCCCAGTTCATGGCAGGCAGGGCATTGATCGGCTCTGTACTAAAGTAATTTAGGTTATTTAGATAGGTCCTTAGATCGATATTTGAGTTTTCAACTTTTTCATCAAAGATTTGCAATAGATTATTTTGGCGAAAGGAAATCTTATCATTATAAACAATCGGGTCAAATTCAATCGAAGCTTGAGCTGGATCTACGCTGTTGACATTATCTTCAGCTGAAGAGCTGACCGATGCTTGTGCATCAGTCATGAGGTGAGATAAGGCATTAAATGAAGTTGTGCATTTGGGGCAACAAACCATACCCTGAGCAATGGTCAACTGGGTAACCGTTACTTTATATATCGTGGAACAAGTCGGGCAGAGGGTTTGTTTGTCACTCATATATTCACGCTGATTTAGTTTTTATGGCGTTTACCGGAAATACGACACCAGTATTCATCACGTTTCGCGACTTCTACTATATCAAAATGATTTGAGTAAATACTAGTAACATCAGTAACTTGTTCTTCAATCACACCGGCAAGTGCGAACTCACCCTCAGTTTTTACCAATTCTGCGAAGTGTGGCTCAAGCATCATGAGTGGACCAGCCAGGATATTGGCGACAAATACATCTGCTTTAATCGGACCCAATTCTTCATTGAATTCTTCTGGTAAACCGACATAGAGCTTGTCCAGTACACCATTTAATTCAGCATTTTGCTGGGTGGCCAATACGGCTTGTGGATCAATATCGGTCGCATATGCTTTTTTAGCACCCAGCAGTAACGCAGCTACTGCCAAGATACCTGAACCACAACCATAGTCGATCACGATTTTATCTTTAACATCGGTTTTACCCAACCATTGCAGACATAAGAAGGTAGAAGCATGATTGCCAGTACCGAAAGCCAGACCTGGATCAAGCTTGATATTGACTGCATCCGCTTCAGGAGCCTCCATCCATTCTGGTACGATCCAGAACTTGTCAGAAATCTGGATCGGCTCATAGGCATCCATCCAGGTTCTTTCCCAAGCCTGATCCTCAAGAAACTCATGACGAACCGGTGCTTCAGGTAACTGGGCATGAATAAAGGTTTCTAAGGCATTTACATCAATTTCTTCTGCGTCATCTTCCTGAGCATAGATCCCGGTCACGATCACTTTATTCCAGAGAGGTGTTTCACCTGGAAGCGGTTCAAGTAAATCCTGATTTTCAGCATCATCCAGGGTCACGCTGACTGCACCCAGTGAGCTGAGTAGTGTTTCAGTGAAATCAACCTGAGCCTGATCAACCGTAATATGAATTTGTAACCACTTCACAGAGATAACCTTATATATGTCT
Source organism: uncultured Acinetobacter sp. (assembly GCA_947627655.1). GTDB lineage: Bacteria > Pseudomonadota > Gammaproteobacteria > Pseudomonadales > Moraxellaceae > Acinetobacter. Next base: position 4,002 of record CANQWW010000182.1, read on the forward strand.
TTTCAAACAGCTATTGTAGCGGAAGTTCAGCAACTTGTGCTGCTAGATTGCTGTGTGAAAAATAAAAAAGCAGGCATCCAGCCTGCTGTTGTTTTACAAATGCAAAATCAATAACTACTTGGACATCTATTCTTGTTTCATCTGGGCATTTTTTTCTGTTTTAGGGTTAAATGAGACTACATAAAACCGTGGAACATTGCTTACTTATTAAGCGTGGAACATGGGTGATCAATAAAAAGCCGTTCCAGTGCACTGAACACTGGAACATCTTAAAATAACAATATGATTTAAAATAAATAAAATATGGGATTTCGTATAACGTGTATTATGTTAATTTTAGGGAAACTTAATTAAAGGTCTAAATGAAAAAAGAATATTCGTGGCAGACTAGGCAAGA
>CANQWW010000183.1 GCA_947627655.1 uncultured Acinetobacter sp.
AAAAACACTAGGTTGGTATACGCCTAGTGAAGTTATGGCTGGTTTTTATACTGTTGCACTTGCCGCTTGAATCCGCCTTTTCTTAGAACAGTTTCAAGCTTTTCTACGAACTCATTAACGTTAATTGCAATATTTCTTGCACGTGAGCGCGTATGTCGTGCAACTGCTGGAGATAATGGGTTTAAATCACTGCCTGCTACTGTATTAATAGTATCTTGGAAAATTTGAGTCCCTTTATCATTAAATACAGTATATTTGATACCTAATTTACCTTCAAAATTGCCAAAGCTTACAGCTGCTTGGCTTGCTACTAATACTTCAGCAGTAATTTTATAAGGACGCTGAGTATCTGTACCGAATAAATTAGAATTTTTTAATGCTAGCTCTAGAGAGTCTTTAACTTTGATATCAATTTTTTCTCGGTTATTGATTTTGGGATCAATAGCTACCTGAACTAAGCTTGCATTTTGTAAGTAAGGGCTTTCAACTTTTTTTACATTTGCAATAATGTCTGGAGCGATGAGTGGGGTTGCACACCCTACTAAGGATATAGTTGAAACTACTAAAGCAATTTGAAGGATTTGTTTCATCTTTAATGTTTTTAAAATCATATTATTCTCAGTATAAATTTAAAGTAATATTTGTAATGTTAATTACAGAAATATCTTAAAAAGTTTTTCGATTTGAATCAATTAAAGTATGCTCAAAACTATATATTTAATTAAATATTTTAACTTTTGATAAAAAGACCACCTTTCGGTGGTCTTTTTTGAATACTTATACAACCAACTGAACCTGCTTTAAGACGGCCTTCAGTGTACTCACATAATCAAACTGATCATTGGTACTGTCCTGATAACGCCAAGCCACATAACCATCTGGACGCACCAGAACGGCACCCGATTCATGGATTTCCGACTTGGCATTCCAAGTACCATAGACATCACGATACTCACGTGAACCAATCTGAATCACATCAAGATAGGGTAAGTTCAGGATTTCCGCTGCCTGTTTCCAGCCTTTACCGGATAAGCCGGTAAGTAAAGTAAAACGGCCTTTACCAGTAATATCCAGAGTCGATATTTTTTGCCCTTTGGCATTTACCAGCCAGGTATGTGGCACTTTAGCACCCGGACGTGTCGTTGCCTGTAAGTATAGTTGTTCATCCTTTGCAAATATTTCAGGCTCAGATTCACGGATGACCGCGTTGGAGGTATAGCGCTGATTCAGTTCCACACCTTGGGCATTAAACTCAAAGTTTTTAATTTCCAGTGCCTGATACAGTTTTTGGCGAATTGCAGCGCCTTGCTCATCTTCAGCAAAAATACGCTCTAGCATTTGCTTTTGCGTGGTGATGCCTTGATCAAAACCAAAGACTTCTTTCAGGTATTTATAGTCAAAACGCGATTGATTGGCACGGGCGACAATCTGTTTACCGACAGGTGCACGCTCAGGGGTATATGAGTTTAGTAGGGAAGGCGCTGCCCAGCCTTTGACAGCATAGGCCAGTTTCCAGCCGAGGTTAAAGGCATCCTGCATACAGGTATTGGAGCCTAAACCGCTAGAAGGTGGATGACGGTGTACAGCATCTCCACCGCAGAACACGCGGCCTTTGGAATATTCAGTCGCCCAGGTCTGGTTTACATACCAGTATGACAGTTTCTGAATCTCGACGTCTTTAATTTCTACACCCACAAAAGCATTCAGACGGGCACGAACCTGTTCTTCAGTGACTTGTGGCTCGCCCTTGGATATGTCAAAACCCCAACCCATAATCCATTCATTCCAAGGGGTAATCGCGCGTAATAAGCCCATCCCCAAGTCGCCAAAGCTGGCTTCAGGATTCACAATCCATTGCAGAATCGCAGGACGGTGTTGTACGTATTGGGAAAGATCTGCTTTAAAAGTAACGTATACGGTACCGGCACGCGCCATGATACCTTCAAGTGGTAAATCCAGCTGTTCCAGTACTTTAGACTTGGCACCATCCATCCCGACCAGATATTTGGCACGCAGGCTAAATTCAGTATGGGTAATACGGTTCAAGAAAGTCGCAGTCACGCCATCTTTATCCTGGACATGCGACAGGTATTCCGTATTGAAGTTATAGATCGCACCACGTTCAGCCGCATTTTTCACCAGTAAAGCTTCCATTTTGGGCTGAATCAGATCGACCAGTGGACATGGGCTTCCTTTAATATAGTCGCCATGACGCTCATCTCCGGTGCCCCATGCGCTTATACGTGCAATTTCTTCACCGACTAGACTGGTGGTAATCAGGCTTTCGCCCATCTGTTCCCAAGGCGTAGCAATCTCTTTCACCTGTTCTTCAACGCCCAGGTCACGTAGCACCTCCATAGCTCGCTGATTGGTAATATGCGCACGCGGACTATTGGCCAGCCAGTTAAACTGGGTAAATAACTGGACTTTAACGCCATAGTTCGCCAAGGCCAAACCCAAGGTTGAACCCGCGGGACCGGTACCAATAACCAAAACATCTGTATCGTAAGGCTGTGTCATACTAGACTCCATGTGTATGCGTGAAGAACAGGCAATGCATCTTTGCGCTTAGAGTCTAGTCAAAGCATAGGAACGCAGATAGGGATATTCATATAAACTATAGAGCTATTGATATTTTTACTACATTGTTCCAATCTGGAGCTGTAGCGCATCGCAGGAGCCTCTTGGCTTATTATGGAACTTCGACATTTACGCTCATTTTTAACTGTGGCGCAGGAACAAAGTTTTACCAAGGCAGCGGAGAAACTGTTTACGGCCCAACCCTCTTTAAGTCAGCAGATCAAGGATTTGGAGCAGGAAGTGGGGGTCAGTCTGTTCGATCGTTCTTCACGAAAAGTAATGCTCACTGATGAAGGTCAGGCTTTTTTAATTTATGCCGAGAAATCACTAGATAATGCCAAACGAGCAATTGCAGCCGCACGGCAAGTGGCACACCAGAAAAGTAACCAGATTCATATCGGCTTTTTAAATGTGGCAGAGCTCAAAGTTATGCCGAATATTCTGGCAAAATTAAAACAGAACAGTCCAGATTTAAAAATCCATCTGCATAGTTTGACCTGTACAGAACAGATTCAGAAACTCAAAAATGCCGAACTGGATTTGAGTATTACGCGCTTTAGGCTAGATCATCCAGATTATGAAAATATTCATTTGTTGAATGAACAATTGTACTTGGTTGCTGCGCAGCATTTACATCCTTCTGAGCGTAGCCTGAAGTTGCAGGAGCTAAAAAATCACAGCATTATTATGTGTGAACAGAACGCATCGCCCGTCTTTTATGACAAGCTGAATGCCTTACTGGCTTTTGAGCAGCGAGCAGAAATGCTCTGGGTCACCAATGTTTTACAGCACATTAATCTGATTAATATGGGCATGGGATTCAGTTTCGTACCCGAATACTTGCTACGCTTTTTAAATGATCAGGTAAAAATTGTACCGACTGATCAAGCTTTGCCACAGCTTGGATTGTATGCAACATTTAACAAGAATTCTCAGAATCCAGCATTGAATATCATTACTGAAGCCCTTAACAATACGGCAAATGCTTGAAAAAATTGCAGGGATATATGCTTAAACTGATTTATTTTGTACCAGATGAAAATTTGGAAGAAACCAAGAATGCTATTTTTGCAGCAGGTGCGGGCGGTATTGGTGACTATACCGACTGTGCCTGGCAGGTTTTGGGGACCGGACAATTTAAACCGCAACCAGGCGCGGACCCGCATATTGGAGAAATTGGACAGCTGGAAAAAGTAGAAGAATGGCGCGTGGAAATACTGGTGCCGGATGAAAAGGCAGTTGACGTAGCGAAAGCCTTGAAAGCCAGCCATCCTTATGAAGAGCCGGCTTTTGAGTTTATCCAACTGCTAGATATCAAAGTATAAAATCAAAAATACTCTATTAAGTATTGCATTACGGCGTATTTAAATTGAATGCGCCGTCAGTCTAGAGGCAGTAAACAGTTCATCTGCTTTTTGTTATTATAAACAGTGCTAAATAAAAGAAGAATATAAGGAAAATAACCATGCAGTGGTCAAAACCGCTCAGTCGCATGTTCAAGAATACGCTTAGTAAAACCATTCAGCATGGTATGGGCATCCTTCATCATCGGATTCCCTATTCCCATGATAATCCCTATTTGGATGGCATATTTGCACCCCAGCGGCAGGAATGTTTTTCGACCCAGTTAATCGTTGAAGGCCAGATTCCTGCGGAACTGGATGGTGCCTTGATGCGGATTGGCCCCAATCCACTGCTGGTTAAAAATCCGAGAAATTATCATTGGTTTACCGGCGATGGTATGCTGCATGCGCTGCGGTTGCAGCATGGTCAGGCCCATTGGTATAAGAGCCATTATGTCGGGTCC
>CANQWW010000184.1 GCA_947627655.1 uncultured Acinetobacter sp.
TCTGGCCACCGGGGTGATTAGTGCCACAGAAGCAGTATGGGTATTCTTGGTGCTGGTGATCGCCAGCGCTTTCCTGCTCTTCTTTCTGCCGATCGAAACGTTTTACTGGTCGTTTGGGGCGTTATTTTTAGCCTTTATTTATCCCTTTATGAAGCGTTATACCCACTTACCGCAAGTGTTTCTGGGAGCTGCATTTTCCTGGTCGATTCCGATGGCCTATACCGCGGTGGGACAAACACCGGATCTAACCTGTTGGCTGCTGTATTTTGGCAATCTGGCATGGACCGTGGCTTATGATACACAATATGCGATTACTGACCGGGAATATGATTTAAAAATTGGGGTGAAATCGACAGCGATCCTGTTTGGTCAACATGATATTCAAATCATTAGTACTCTACAGGCCGTCAGTTTATTGCTCATTGGCACGGCCTTATGGATTGAAGGCTTATTGCTGCCATTTGGTCTCATTGCTTTGCTTGTGGTTGCAATAGATTTCATTTACCAATGGGTAAAAACAAAGAATAGGGATCCACAGCAATGTTTCTGGGCATTCCGACATAACCGCTGGGTGGGATTAATAATTTTCCTGGGCATCTTCAGCGTGCTTCTGTAACTGTAGATTGTCGATTGATAACAAAAGCATCCTATAAGGATGCTTTTTTTTATGCTTAATTCAAGATTCTTCATGAAAATCATAAAGAACAAGAAGGGATTAGAATATGAATAAGGTAGTGAAAAACGGTTATAAAAAAACCTGTCTGGCAGTGGTATGTTCCATGTCATTGTTCATGACCGCGTGTAATGATGACGATGATAATTTTGTAGGTTTTAATCCAGTCAAAACTTATGCGGTTGATAGTGAGGTAAGAGCTGTCGTAGATCGTCACGATATCTTTACCTACAACATGGAAAGTGTACAGGATAAAAATATTCGTGCTACAACACTGGTTTTTACACCTAAAGGCACACCTCCTGCTGGTGGATGGCCGATTGTGGTTTGGGCGCATGGCACGACTGGAGCAGCAGATAAATGTGCACCGTCACGTCTTCCATTAGAGGGAGAAGAAAAAAAATTGGTAATAGAGTTGGTCAAGCGCGGCTATGCAGTCATTGCGCCTGATTATGAGGGGCTGGGTAACAATAATGAACCTCATCCTTATCTACACCTTGAAAGCGCAGCCAACTCCATTTTATCTGCAATTAGTGAAGCTAAAAAATACTATGGAAATATTTTGGCGAATGACTGGAGTGTAGTGGGGTGGTCGCAGGGAGGACATGCTGCTTTGGCGGCTGCAGAATATAGTGATGCACTTACTAATTTCGATTATAAGGGTGCAGTAGCGATCGCTCCAGCATCCTATTTGGCAGAAACTCTGGAATATGGCATGGGGGTTGCAAATAATGCTGCCGCTCCTGGTACACCTCAGGCGATTCAAACCGCAAAACAAATTGCTGGGACCTTGTATGGTTATGCCGCAATTGTGAGTTCTGGTATTAAGGCAGAAAACCCGTCTTTCCAATATAACCAGGCTTTTCTAAATACGAAAGTGCCCCTTGCACAAATTGCTGAGATCGAGTGTTCGCCACAAGTTGCTGCAGGATTTCGAGATGATATTCAGTCCTATATTGATGGTGGTGGAACATATGGCGACTATCAAGCCTTGCAACCCAATTTCATTCTGGATACGGATGTCGATGCATATTTAGATGCTAACTTACCTGGGCAAAATCCAATTCCAAAACGTGTGTATGTGTTTCAGGGGGGACAGGATACGACTGTACCAGCCTATATAACGGCGACATTATTATTTCCACAACTTTTGAGCGTTGTTGAAGACATTGTGCAAGAAGATCTCATTATTGATGAACTGGCAGATCATCAGTCTATTATGAGTCGAAATATTCAGAATATTGCAGATAAGGTTGATGATTTAATGTCTGATGAAAATAAGAAATAGTAAAAGGAGCTTCGGCTCCTTTTTTATGGATGGTCATGCTAAGTCTTGAGCAATCATCTGAGTTTGTTATAGTGACTCAAGATTATAGGTTATGAATATAGGTTTGTTATGTCAGAACAGACAAAACCCCGCAGTGTTAAAAAACTGGTCATTTTCGGAACTCTTGCTTTATGTATTCCGATATTTTTGGTCACGATGGCTTTTCTGGCGGTAAATAGTGATGCTAAAAATCAGGAAAAATATAAGCAACAACAGGCTGACATTATCGCCCGTATTGAAGCACGTGAAGCCGCTGAGAAAAAACAGGCCACTGAGCAGGGTGCGATAGAAGAACACGCCGTTTCAGAAGCAAATACTGCACAATAATTTCTTATTTTATAATTGCTTTAAAGGCAGCGTTACATAGCATGAAGTAAAAAATAGCCACTATCAAGAGTGGCTATTTTTAAATATTTATCTCATAAATACTATTAAAGTAATTCTTTGCGTAATTGCTCTGGGGTTTTCATTGAAAGCAGGCCAGGGGCAACATCAAATGCTGTCTTAGCGCCATACTGCTGAGATTGATTCAGACGGTAGCAGGCACGTGCATAAGCGACTAGCACGCTGGCAGTAAATTCAGGGTTACTATTCAGTTTTAGTGAAAACTCGATGACTTGCTTTTGTTCATCACTGGTATTGCCGCTACGGATAACAAAACCACCATGAGGCATATTCTGGTGATCTTTAAGCAAGGTTTCCTCACTAATAAAGTTCACGGTGGTATTATAATCGGCGAAATAATCAGGCATGGTGACAATAGTCTGTTCAACTGTTGCAGCATCGGCGCCTTGTTCTAATACCACATAACATTCACGGTGATGTTTGTCTTTGGTGCTTAACTCAGGTCGTGCACCGCTACGTACTTGGTCAATGGCATCTGTTGAAGGAATGGTATATTGCACACCCGCTTTTACACCTGGCACACGGCGGATCGCGTCCGAATGACCTTGGCTCAAGCCTTTACCCCAAAAGGTATAGGTTTCGCCGTCTGGCAATAACGCTTCACCAAATAAACGGTTAATAGAGAACATGCCAGGATCCCAGCCAATAGAAATCAAGGCTGTTTTTTTGTTTGCAACAGCAGGCGCATCAACTGCTGCATAATATTCTGGAATACGGGCATGGGTATCAAAACTGTCTACAGTATTGAATTTTCTTGCGAAAACTGGACCTTGCTGGGGTAAATCATCTTTAGAACCCCCACAAAGAATCAGGACATCAATTTTATCGCTGAAATCATTTAATAGTGCATCCATGCTATACACTTGAGTTTCTGCAAAGCAAGGGGAAACGCTGCTTGGCAAACGGCGAGTAAAAATACCTACAAGCTGCATATCCGGGTTTTTATGAATTGCAGTTTCCACACCACGGCCAAGATTACCGTAACCTGCGATACCAATACGAATAGAATTTTGCATAAATGAACGATCACTGATTAAAAAAGAACATGAAAAATAAGCAAGCTGAGCAGTATTGAAAGAAACAGGTAAATCAATTGCACCTTACTTATCACTTGTTTTCTAAAAGATTATAGAGTGAGAAGCTCAACTTTATCACCCCAATCATGTAAAAAGGAAAAAATGCAGTGATCATGCTTTAAAAATAAGCAGATAAGAGAGGGAAATATCGAAAGATATTAAAAGCTGGGAGATGACAAAGAAATTAAACTGTGTCTAGGATATTGGGCTTATGCAATAGCAGTGTGCTTAAAAACCAGGGAGCCACTGTCTTATTTATCTTAAATCTCTTTGCAGCTGTCTGATGCTGGGAATCTCGGTATATCGCACTACGGTATAACCGGCAGCGATGAGCATAGCATCACGTTCTGCATCTTCCTTTTCTTTGCCAATATGGCTGGGGTCATCAAGTTCAATAATCGCCACCACATGATATTCCCGGTCCATGACAACGAAGTCTGTCACTTTGCGATTGAATTTGCTGCGTATTTTAAAGTTGTCATGCGTGATCAGGGCGCTGAAAGCGACTTGAGCCAAAACATGGTGGTGGGGAAAAGCGTCCTTTAGCCGGGTGAACATTTTGCTTTCAAAAGCGGTAATGACACGTTTCGGATAAAACTTTTGCTGGCGGGTAAAGAGTTGTGGGAAGAACAGGCATAACAGGGCAAAACTTGCCAGACAGCCAATCACAAAGAAAATAATCTGAATTAAATCTAGCACATTAAAATATATAGCAAATAAAAAACCCACTTCGCAATGAGTGGGTTTTTCAAGAATTTTGGCTCTCCCACCTGGGCTCGAACCAGGGACCTGCGG
>CANQWW010000185.1 GCA_947627655.1 uncultured Acinetobacter sp.
GCGATTCATAGGCACGTGCATAGCGCAGAATTTCCCGGAATATTTCGTAACACACGGACTCTGCTGTTTTCACATAACCGCGTCCCTGACAGGTTGGACAGGCCTCACAAAGTAGGTGTTCCAGAGATTCACGGGTACGCTTACGGGTCATTTCGACCAGACCCAGCTCGGAGACTTGGGTAATCTTGGTCTTGGCATGATCCCGTTCCAGCATTTTCATAAACTGGCTCATGACTTCATCACGATGCTGTGCTTCCTGCATGTCAATGAAATCAATAATAATAATTCCACCCAGATTACGCAGACGCAATTGACGCGCAATGACCTGAGTCGCTTCCATATTGGTTTTAAAGACTGTATCTTCCAGCGAGCGTCCACCGACATAAGAACCGGTATTGACATCAATGGTGGTCATGGCTTCAGTCTGATCCATCATCAGATAACCACCAGACTTAAGTGCTACGCGGGTTTGTAACGCTTTTTGAATATCATCTTCGACGTTATACAGATCGAAGATCGGACGTTCACCCGGATAGTGCAGCAAGCGGTCGGTCATGCTGGGCACAAACTCTTCGACAAATTCTTGCAGTTTGCCGTGAATTTCACGTGAATCGACATAAATCTTGGCAGTGTTTTCATTGGCCAAATCACGGATCACGCGTTGTGGCAGCGGTAATTCTTCAAAAATCAGTGCAGGAACAGCAACATTTTTCTGTTTACGCTGAATGTATTCCCACAGCTTGGCCAGATAAGCCATATCCTGGGCAATTTCTGCTTCTTCGATGCCTTCTGCCGCTGTTCTGACAATCACTGAACCTGGTAGCTGATGTTTGACCTGAATATGCTCTATGATCGAACGTAAACGATTACGTTCTTCTTCAGACTCGATGCGCTGGGAAACCCCGATATGATTACCATAAGGCATTAAAACCAGATAGCGGGAAGGAATAGACAGGTCGGTCGACAGACGTGCACCTTTGGTCCCCAGCATGTCCTTCATGACTTGCACGGTCAGCATCTGACCGGGCTGCAATAATTCAAACACATTCGGCGTCGGCTGCTGACGTGGCCAGACCATATCATTAATATGCAGGAAAGCCGTACGAGATAAACCAATATCGACAAAAGCCGCCTGCATACCCGGCAGTACGCGGACCACTTTACCTTTATAGACATTTCCCACCAAGCCGCGCTTTGCGGTACGCTCGACGAACAACTCGTTCACCGTGCCGTTTTCAATTAACGCCACGCGACATTCCATCGGCGTGAAGTTAATTAATAACTCATCAGACATAACAACACTCAAAACATTATAAGAATTCTTTTTTTGCAGCAGTTAATTTAATGCCTTAACCGTCTGTAATAACTGTACCGTTTCATGCAAGGGCAAACCCACTACATTGGAATAGCTCCCCTGTATCGCAGGAATATAGCGCGCTGCAATGCCCTGAATGGCATAAGCACCTGCTTTCCCGACGGGTTCACCTGTCGCCCAATAGCTTTCCATATCTTGGGTGCTGAGTGATTGAAATTCAACCTGGGTACGTACCACTATACTGTATTTTTCACTTTTTGTACGCACACAAACGCCGCTCCACACATCGTGCTTGCGGCCAGAAATTTTTTCCCACATTTCAAATGCATGCTGCTTGGATTCCGGTTTTCCCAAAATCTCGTCATCAACACCTAAGCTGGTGTCGGCAGCAATAATAATCGCATCTGGATAGCGCTCTGCGACCGCATCGGCTTTGGCGCGGGCCAAACGCTCCACATAGGCAGAAACGGATTCACCTGCAAGAACTGACTCGTCGATATCGGGACTGTAAATATCAAATTCCAGTCCCAGTTGTTGTAGCAGTTCACGGCGTCGTGGTGAACTGGAGGCCAGAATCAGATGCGCCATTTTCTAAGCAGATAATATAGAACAGGCCATACCAATACGCTAGTCAATAAAGACAGCCAATGTCTTGGAATCGAAAAATGGGTACCGGCAATCACCTGCGCAAAGAAAGTCAGCATCAGGTGCGCAATCAACGCCAGCGCAGTAATGACCCAAAGATTCCCAAAGGTTAATATCCTGCGCTCACGCGTGAGAAAACGCGCTATAAATGCGATCAGAATAAAGCTTAACGCATTCAAGCCTAATGGGGCATCGAGGAGTAAATCCAGGAAAATACCGGTAGCAAAAGCAAACCAGATGCCACACCAGGTCGGCTGGCACAGGACCCAGAACAGCATTACCATCAGCATGAACTGCGGGCGCCATCCAGAAAGCGAATAGGACAAAGGATAGACCAGCAGAATCGAGGCCACGATCACCGAAATGATGATGGGGAAAAGTGGGTCCCGATGGGTTCTGGATTTCATTTTAGCGATCGACATGCGGTTGCTCCATCGCTAGGGAATCAGAGAACAGCACCACCACATGATGACCGCCCGCCAGTTGCGCTGCCGGTATCACATCGATCTGGGCAAATTCACCTGAGTTATGACGTTGTACTTTGGAGATCGTACCGACCAAATAGCCGGCCGGGAAATGTTCACCCAGTCCTGAACTATAGACCTTTTCACCGACTTTGATGTTGGCACTGGTAGGTACATATTCCATTTTCAGCCGGCCTAGATCACCCGTCCCCGAGACGATGGCACGCATGCCGGTGTGTTCCAGACGTACTGAAAGGGAATGCTCTTTGTCTGACAGCAGCATGACACGGCTACTATGCGGATAGACACTGATGATCTGTCCCATAATCCCCTTGTCATCCAGTACGGTCTGCCCTACTCTCAGCTGGCTGTTGGAACCGCGGTTAATCACGATGATATGACGTAGCTGATCTGCATCAGTGCCAATGACTTCGGCAATTTCCATACGTCCATCAATGATCAGTGGTGTATCGAGCAGACCGCGCAAACGGGTATTTTCTGCTGATAGTTCAGAGATTTTTTGCAGGCGAACCTGCGCCTGTAACAGCTCAGCACGCATCGCAGTATTTTCACGACGCAACTGGGCTTCAGACTTGGTTTGCTGATTCAGCCATTCTCGCGACAGTACAGGATAACTGGCCACAGCATAAATCGGATTATATGCTGCGTACAGAACATCCCTTGCAGGTTGGATCAAATGCGGCATGCGCCAATCAAAGAAAAGCACCACGAAGCATGTCACCACCGCAATGATGAATGAGCGAAAAGATGGCGGTTGTCGAGAAAACAGATGTGTTTGCACCCGCCGTGTCCTGTTCTTAGCCTACGAATAACATGTCATGATTTGGGTTGTCGAAGAATTCGAGAACCTTACCGCCACCACGGGTGACACATGACAGTGGATCTTCAGCAACGACAACAGGCAGGCCTGTTTCTTTGGCCAGCAGCTTGTCCAGGTTACGCAGTAGTGCGCCACCACCGGTCACCACAATCCCGCGCTCAGCGATGTCAGAAGACAGCTCAGGTGGCGTTTGTTCCAGCGCAGATTTAACGGCAGAGACGATATTTTGTAGCGGATCAGAAATGGCTTGGGTGACTTCATCAGAAGTCACGGTGATTGCACGCGGCACACCTTCAGCCAGGTTACGGCCACGAACTTCAATCTCGAGTGGTTTTTCGCCTTCGTCTGGCAACGCCATACCCACTTCTTTTTTAATCACTTCAGCTGTGGTTTCACCAATCACACAGCCATGTGCTTTACGTACATAATTGATGATCTGTTCATCGAAGACATCGCCACCAATACGTAGTGAGTCTGCATAGACACAACCTTGTAGCGAGATGATCGCAATTTCAGTGGTACCGCCACCCACGTCCACCACCATTGAACCACAGGCTTGCTCAACCGGCATGCCTGCACCAATTGCCGCAGCCATTGGTTCTTCAATTAAACGTACTTCACGCGCACCTGCGTTATACACCGCTTCACGGATTGCGCGGCGTTCAACCAGCGTGGATTTGCATGGCACACACACCACGACACGCGGCGCAGGTGGAAATAAACGTTTTTCGTGAACTTTACCGATGAACTGGTTCAGCATGGTTTCAGTCACTTCGAAATCGGCAATTACACCATCTTTCATTGGGCGAATTGCTGAAATATTTGCCGGGGTACGACCAAGCATTTGTTTCGCGTCAAGACCTACGGCAGCAACAATTTTTTGTGAACCACTGTGACGGATAGCTACAACCGTCGGTTCATTTAATATAATGCCTCGTCCTGGCGCATAAATAAGTGTATTTGCAGTACCTAAATCAATGGCAAGATCTGG
>CANQWW010000186.1 GCA_947627655.1 uncultured Acinetobacter sp.
GGTTTGCCAGTAATGCAACCTGGACATCTAATAATGCCATATCAATATGCTGACCTAAACCTGTCACATGACGATTTAGCAAGGCTGCCTGAATGGCAATCGTAGAATATAGACCAGTGGTCAAGTCCGCAAAAGCCACACCGACTTTTTGTGGTCCACCGCCCGGTAGATCATCTTTTTCACCAGTGACAGACATTAAACCACCCATCCCCTGAATGATAAAATCATAACCCGGTTCAGGTGCACGAGGGCCTGTTTGACCAAAGCCAGTAATCGAGCAATACACCAGTTCTGGATTGATCGCGCTCAGGCTTTCATAATCCAGACCGTATTTTTTCAATGAACCAGCTTTGTAGTTTTCAATCACTACATCTGAATCAGCTGCCAGTGCTTTCACCAGCTCCTGGCCTTCAGGTGTCGAAATATCAATCGCCACTGACATTTTATTACGGTTGGCTGACTGGTAATACGCCGCTTCACGTGTATTTTCACCCTGGTCATTCTTCATCCAAGGTGGTCCCCACATACGGGTGTCATCACCCGTTTTAGGACGTTCAACCTTAATCACTTCAGCGCCTAAATCCGCGAGGATTTGACCACACCAAGGACCTGCAAGTACGCGACTTAAATCCAGTACGCGAATACCCTCTAATGCACCCATGTGTTTTTCCTTTGTTATACGCGTTCGATGACCAGTGCCAGACCTTGGCCTACACCGATACACAAACTAATCACAGCATATTTTTTGCCGCTGCGCTGTAATTCACGCGCAGTACTGAGCACTAAACGAGCACCTGATGCGCCGAGTGGATGTCCCACTGCAATCGCACCGCCATTTGGATTGACGCGTGCATCATCAAATGCCACATCTAAGCCTTTTAGACATGCCAAAACTTGAGATGCAAAGGCTTCATTGATCTCAATAATATCCATATCATCTAAAGTCAGGTTGGCGCGTTTTAATGCCAGCTTAATGGCATCAACCGGACCTGCACCCATGATGCGCGGTTCAATACCTGCCGCCGCCGAAGCAATAATTTTGGCCATCGGCTGAATGCCTAATTTTTCTTGCGCAGCTTCAGAACCGATAATTAACGCCGCTGCTCCATCATTGACCCCTGAAGCATTGCCTGCAGTCACCACACCACCTTCAAACAGTGGACGAAGTTTTTGTAGGGCTTCAAGATTAGAAGATGGACGTGGATGTTCGTCTTGATCTACCAGTTTTGGTGGTAACTTACGGCCTTGTGGCACTTCAACACCGATGATCTCGTCTGCAAAGAAACCAGCTTGTTTAGCAGCTTCATATTTGGCTTGAGATGCTGCAGCAAACTGGTCTGCATCTTCACGAGTTACGCCATATGCTACTGCAACGTTGTCACCGGTTTGTGGCATGGTGTCATTGCCAAATTGCTTTTCAATCAGTGGGTTCGGGAATCGTGCACCAATGGTTGAGTCGAATACTTTAAAATCACGGCTAAATGGCGTTTCAGATTTGGCAAACACAAACGGTGCACGAGACATCGACTCGACACCACCTGCAAGGAAAATATCGCCTTCGTTACAAGTGATCGCACGCGCTGCATCAATCACCGCAGCCAAACCAGAAGCACATAGACGGTTCACGGTTTGCGCTGGTGTTTTGACATCTAAACCTGCAAGTAATGTTGCATGACGTGCAATGTTACGGCTGTCTTCACCTGCCTGATTGGTATTTCCCAAAATCACATCATCAAAAATATCAGCAGGTAAATTATGTTTTGCTACCAGCGCCTTAATCACATGTGCAGCTAAATCATCTGGACGAATCTTCGCCAGGCTTCCTGCATGACGGCCAAATGGCGTACGTAATCCATCGTAAATATATGCATTTAACATGAGTTTGATTCCTTAAACTGCAGCAGTGTGAAGAAGAGAAAGTTTTAAACGGGCACGGCGTTGCAACCATGGGCTTGGACGGTAACGCTGGTCACCGGTATTCGCCAGGATACGCTCTAGGATCAGCAGGATACGTTCTGCACCTAAGACATCACCCCATGAAATTGGACCATGTGGATAGCCCAGACCGAGTTTTACTGCCTTATCGATATCGGCTGCGGTTGCGATTTGCTGCTGGGCAATATCACAGGCCAGATTCACCACCATCGCCAACACGCGCTGAGCAACAAAACCAATACTTTCAGCAATCACCGATACGCCATGACCATTTTTAGCAAACAATGCATGTGCTTGGTCGATATACGCTTTTTGAGTTGCAATCGATGGCATGATGGTGCGGTGCTTGGCAAAATCAGTCAGCATATCGATGCTGATTGCACGAGTCGCATCAACATCAAAACGTAATGCAGCAGTCGTGGTATCTTCACCATACGTGGCCAATAGAATCAGACTGTCAGCCGCTGGAGTTTCAGCACTGTCGATGACCAGACCTTGCTCACGGATATAGTCACGCAAGATGCTGGCATCCTGTTCAAGATCTGCTTTGATCCAGACCGGGCTAAATTCAGTCACTTCAGGCGCAACCTGAGCCGGAGCTTCATTGGTCTTTTGACCATCCTGATACTTATAGAAACCTTCACCGACTTTACGACCGACTTTTTTACCAGCCAGCATTTGACGGGTTAAAGCGCTTGGACGGTAACGATCTTCCTGATAATACTGATTAAAAATCGATTCCATCACTGGATGAGAAACATCCAGTGCAGTCAGGTCAAACAATTCCAGCGGTCCCATACGGAAGCCAGCGCCTTCACGCAGAATACGGTCGATTTCTGAAATGGAAGTGACACCTTCACCCAGAATTTTCAGCGCTTCCGTACCATAAGCACGGCCGGCATGGTTAACAATAAACCCTGGTGTGTCTTTGGTTCGTACTCCAAAGTGCCCCATACGCTGTGCCAGTTCAAGTAGATCTGCAACCACCTGTTCATCGGTCGCCAAGCCTGCAATCACTTCGACAATTTTCATCAGTGGCACTGGATTAAAGAAGTGGAATCCCGCCATGCGACCTTGATGCTCAAGGTTTGATGCAATCGCAGTCACTGATAATGATGAGGTATTGGTTGCTAGAATAGTTTCTGGTGAAACAATGCTTTCAAGCTGTTTAAATAAACTTTGCTTGATATCCAGGTTTTCGATGATGGCTTCAACCACCAGATCAACACCAGCCACTTCTTCAATGCTGTTTAGAATTTTAAAACGTGCCAAAGTTTCATTTAGGACTTCTTCAGTAAATTTTCCTTTGGCTTGAAGTTTTTCAAGCGTAGCTTTAAGTTTAGCCAGACCTGCTTCTGCTGCACCTGCTTTGGCATCGAATAAACGCACTTCCAGACCTGCCTGGGCTGCAATTTGCGCAATACCCATGCCCATTACACCAGTACCGATGAGCGCCATAGATTGAATGGTCATATCTTATTCTCCAGTGTACTGTGCAGGACGTTTTTCAAAGAATGCATTCACGCCTTCTTTCTGGTCTTTGGTATCAAATAGAATCTGAAAAGCTTTACGTTCCAGTGCCAAAGCACCTTGTAAAGATTGATCCTGTCCAAGATTGGTTACTTCTTTAATTTGCTGAACCGCGATTGGAGAGAAAGACGCAATCGTTTGAGCAATCTCAATCGCATGGGTAATGGTGTTTTCATCTTCTACGACTTCAGAGACCAAGCCCATACGCTCAGCCTCAGCAGCTTTCACCAGTTTACCGGTCAACACCCAAAGCATGGTTTGATATTTACCAATCGCACGCAGTAAACGTTGTGTTCCACCTGCACCTGGCATCAAGCCCAGCTTCACTTCTGGCTGGCCAAATTTGGCATTTTCACCGGCAATGATGATGTCGGCATGCATGGCCAGTTCACAGCCACCACCCAGTGCATAGCCATTCACGGCTGCAATAATCGGTTTTGCACAGTCAGTAATGCTCTGCCAGTACTGTTCAGTATGGCGTAAATACATTTGGGCTGTAGTTGCAGTGGTGAAATCTTTAATGTCTGCACCCGCAGCAAATACTTTTTCACCGCCGGTCAAAACAATCGCTTTTACAGCATCTAATTTTGAAAGGTATTGAAATGCTTCAGAGAGTTGCTGACGTAATTCCAGGTTCAAGGCATTACGTGCTTCCGGGCGATGGATTTGAACAATTGCGACGCCATCTTCCTGTACAGTCAATTTTAAAATTTCAGTGCTTTCCATAATCTTCTCATTTCGCACAGCGGTATTTAATTAACAATATACATAAA
>CANQWW010000187.1 GCA_947627655.1 uncultured Acinetobacter sp.
AATGGCTCGATGAAGTAAAATTTAACGAACAAGGATTAGTCCCTGCCATTGCCCAGCATCATCAAACTGGTCGTGTGTTGATGGTGGCGTGGATGAACCGTGAAGCCCTGGCACTGACTGCGGAAAAAAATCAGGCCGTGTATTTTTCTCGTTCACGCAACAAGTTATGGCATAAGGGTGAAGAATCTGGTCATTTCCAGACGGTGCATGAAATTCGTCTGGACTGTGATGCTGACGTGATTGTATTGCAAATTGAACAGCATGGCGGTATCGCCTGCCATACCGGTCGTGAATCCTGCTTCTACCGTAAGCTAACGCCGAATGGCTGGGAAATTGTTGATGTACAGCTGAAAGATCCATCTACAATTTATGCTGAGAAGTCTAGCAATCCGCATACACAAGCGATGAACGCCTCCACCGCTCAATCTGAACAGGTAGAAATCTTGTCTTACCTTGGTCAAATGATGGCTGAACGCAAACAGGCCGATCCGGATTCATCTTATGTAGCTAAGCTATATCACAAAGGTCTGAACAAGATTCTGGAAAAAGTCGGCGAAGAAAGCTTTGAAACCGTCATCGCAGCCAAAGATTTTAACTCCGAAGCCAACGAAGATCATAAAAATGACCTGATTTATGAAGTAGCTGACCTGTGGTTCCATACCATTGTGATGCTGGGTTATTTCGATCTTGAGCCGCAACTGGTCTTGAATGAACTGGCACGCCGTCAGGGCTTATCGGGTCTGGTTGAAAAAGCCAGCCGTCAGCATTAAGTCTTGAATCGTCCTGTGTCTCTAGAGAGCAAACCGACCGCAACCTATGAGCAGGCCACTGCCATTGATAATGCACGCCTGGGCAAATCCTTTAAAGTCATTGCCTATGCCGGCACAGGGAAAACCACGACTTTACAAATGATCAGTGATGCCAT
The DNA here is from genome assembly GCA_947627655.1 of uncultured Acinetobacter sp. Taxonomy (GTDB): domain Bacteria; phylum Pseudomonadota; class Gammaproteobacteria; order Pseudomonadales; family Moraxellaceae; genus Acinetobacter. The sequence goes on from CANQWW010000187.1 coordinate 926, forward strand.
GCCACAGCGCCGTGGTATGTATCTGGCCTTTAACAAAGCCATTGCCACTGAAGCACAAAATAAATTTCATCGCGGTGTAGACTGCCGAACCTTCCACTCCCTGGCTTTTCGCAGCGTTCCACGTGGAGTCACCGACAAACTGCGCCTGCCTCGTCTCAGCCCGAGCTTTCTGGCCAAGGAATACCGTCTTGAACCGATGACCTTGCGCCGCATGATGGGCGGACGTTATGAAAAATATGTGATGATGCCCTCGCGTCTGGCCAGCTTGGTGTCCAATGCAGTCAGTTATTTCTGCTCGACCAGTTCGCAGTATCCTGCACCGCGACATATTCAGGCACCGAGCTGGCTGCATCCGGATGATATTGATCTTTTGCAAAAGAAACTCTATCCGGCCGTAGAACGCCGCTGGCTGGAATCCATTGATCCAAATCATCAGGCTGGTATCGGGCACGATATTTACCTGAAACTGTGGGCCCTGTCTGAACCGAATATTCCAGCCGATTATGTGCTGTTTGATGAAGCCCAAGATGCCGATCCGTTAATGCTCGGTATTTTGCTGAAACAGCGCAGCACACAGGTGATTTATGTCGGCGATGCGCATCAGCAAATCTATGCTTGGCGCGGCGCCGTAAATGCCATGCAGCAACTGCCCCTGCCTGAATCGCGTTTGACCACCTCTTTCCGTTTTGGTCCTGAGATTGCCTTCAATGCCAATGCAATTTTGGGAGCATTAAACGAAACCGTACCGCTACTGGGAAATCCGCATCTCAACTCCAAAGTGGTCAACAAGCCGCATACTAAAATGCGCGATGCCATTTTATGCCGCACCAATGCCCGCGCCATGGAACTCCTGTTGGCTGGACTGGTGCGCGGCGAAAAAGTTAGCCTGCAGGCCGATCATGTCAAGCTGAATCGTTTTGTGGAAGCAGCCGCGATGTTAAAACAGGGCAAACGTGTGGTGGATGTACCGGAACTGGCCTGGTTTAACTCCTGGCATGATGTACATGAATACTGTGAAACCAATGATGGCAGTGATATCAAGCCCTTGGTCAAGCTGGTCGATGAACATGGCACCGACCCTCTCAAGACGGCATTGTCCAAGATCACCCCGATCGGTCAGGCAGATTACATCATCTCGACCGCCCACAAAGCCAAAGGTCTGGAATGGGACCGGGTACATATTGAAGATGATTACCAGTTCAAGCTGAATGAAAAAGATCATAAGATTAGTGATGAAGAATTAAGATTACTTTACGTGGCCTGTACACGTGCTTAAAGTAAGCTTGAATATTCACCACATTTATGACCTGATTCAACAGCTGAAAATTACTATGCCTCAATCCCTGAGACAGGCAGCTGGCTAGCATGGCATGGATGTAGGCATCAGCACAGGTGGTCTATGCAAGTCGAATCCATACAGCTCAAACATACTCAGCATTTCTCTAGCATCCAATTAGCCTTCCATTCTTCCCAGCCGGTCACCTTGATTCTGGGTGATCAAGGCAGCGGTAAAACTGCCCTGCTCAAGCACCTGTATCAGGCCCTGACCTGGTTTTCTGCACGTTATCGTGACTTGCGTACTGCCGGCGTGGTGATGGCTGATCAAGATATTATGCTGCAGCGCCTGCAATCAAAAATTGCGGTTCAGGTTAGTTTTCCTCAAGAAATTGGACAACTGCCTGAAAGCAGTGATCAGCAGGACATTTCCACCCAGCACTGTAGCTGGCAATTGTACAAGACCTTAAATAGCCAAGGGCTCGGCTTCAGTAAAGCAGAAACCCAGCAGCTGGATGCGATGGTGAGCCTCTATCAAAAAGCTTTAGCCAAGGACCCGACACTCAGCCTCCCCCTGATTGCTTACTATCCCGCTGAACGCTTTGTGAATGAAATCAATCTGCTCAGCAAAAATAACCCAGTTATTTTTCAGACGGCCTATGCCTATGAAGTGGCCGCGATTCCCTTTACCACTTTTAACCGCTTTTTTGAATGGTTTCGGGAAATTAGTGATATTGAAAATGCACAAAGCGCCCAGACGCTGCAGCAGATCCTGAACCGTGCTGCACAGCGGGAAAACCGGCCCCATCTGGATGAGTTGGCGCAATATATTGAACAGGCTCAAGTGCAGATCAACAATCCAAGTCTGAACAGCCTGCGTAAAGCCTTGTCCATTGTGCTGCCTGAAGTCAGCCAAGTCTATTTACAGTATCAAGCGAAAATTCAGCTGATGGTTACTTACTGCGGTAAAACCCTGAGCTTGCAGCAACTGCCAAACAGTATCCGCAACTGGATTGCATTGGTGGGTGATATCGTTCGGCGCTTATGTTTATTGAATCCGAAAAGCCTGTTTCCCTGTCAAGAAGGCAGTGGCATTTTGATCATTGATGCGATTGATCACCAGCTGGATCCAGAAATGAGCAGTGAAATTTTGTCTCGCCTGCATCGGGCTTTTCCCAATCTGCAAATTATCGCAGCTGGAAATCGTACTGAATTACTCGAACAGGCGGCCGATTTTCAATGCTTGCGTCTGGAAAACCAGCAACTCACGCTGATCCAGCCAGAAGACTTCCAGCCACAGTTTGACCAGCTTTATGCCGAACTCGGACTCGACCAGCCTTCTGAACAGCTACCCGGTCTCGATGTTCCTGAGCTGAATGAATCTGAGACCGAACAAATATCTGCCCAATCGCTCTTAGAGCTGATTCAGCAGGAACTGGATGAAACCCAGCAACGAGAATTACTGCATTTACTCAGCAAAAAAGATGGTCATATTTACCAGCCACCCTTTTAAAAGCATAACGTCTGCAGCAGCAGTTTCAGTTCTGGAGCTGTTGCTCTTTGATTAAAAATGAAAAGTAAGGATACGTATGCATTTTTTCAATAAAACCGGCTGATTTGATTTTTATTTTCGGTACTTTAGAGCCTAACTGTCTAAGCATGCACCGCATGTTTTCAACTGAACTTGTATAATTGTGAAGTCGTAAATAAAAAGATTGATGTTGTTGTTATCCTGTAATATGATCGGATTTACTTGCATTTTTCATTGTAAAATCGGAATTTGCTATCGTTTATAAGTTGTGCAATACAACTGTTTTTTCTTTTGAATATACGATTTGGCTTTCAAGATTGAGAAGTTTGGATGGCTCTTTGTCATCCTGTAATCCTTGAAAGATAAAGATTCACCCTAGGTTCATGATGACCTAATTCACGACAATGGATACGAGTGTGCTGCCGATTATTATATTGTTACCGTTAGTATTAGGCACAACCCTTGTCTCGTG
>CANQWW010000188.1 GCA_947627655.1 uncultured Acinetobacter sp.
TCACTGTGACCCGCATCCAGGCAACTTTGCTTTCCGTGAAGATGGCACAGTAATCATCTACGATTTTGGCGGAGTCAAAACTTTGTCGACAGAGGTCATTGGGCATTTCCGTGAACTGGTGCATGCCGCACGTGCACAGAATATCCCGCTGATTGAACAGCAATTGGATGCACTAAAGTCACTAACCGAGCTGGATAAATTTCCGGCAGAACTGTATCAGCAATGGCTGGAAGTGCTGTTACGTCCCCTGAATGGTTATTATGATTTTGAAGAAAACTCAGCGCATCATGACGGAGTAGAGTTAATCAAGCCGTCATTAAAGTATTGGGATGTATTCAAACCTTCACCAGATACCTTGATGGTGAACCGGACCATTTCCGGCCAGTATTGGAACCTGATTCACTTGAAAGTCAAAGATGACTTGAGTGATGTATTTGAAGAGTTGGTGCCTAGTCGGAGTTCATGATGAATCTGCCTTAGGCCCGGTTACACATCTTAACTGGACCTGCATTGAAAACGTAATTGTTATGTTATAACATAACACTTATCTTATTATTCCCACTCATCAGGTGAAACATATGCGTCCAGATATCCATCCAGAATATCGTGAAGTGCTCTTTCACGACACCAATGCTGATGTGTACTTTGTCATTGGCAGTACCATGAATTCGAGCCAGACCCGCGAATATGAAGGCAAAAGCTATCCTTATGTGAGTCTGGATATTTCCAGCGCTTCACACCCGTTCTATACCGGTGAACAGCGTCAAACCAGCAATGAAGGCCGTGTGGCCAGCTTTAATAAACGTTTCGGACGTTTTAAACGCAGCAGCAGCTCAGCTTAAACCACTTATTTTTCTAAATTCTCTACTTTTCTAAATCCTCGATGGTCAGGAAATTCCCCTAGTTTCCTGACTTTTTTATGCCGGTGTAAACACCAGCTGGGTCACATAGAACCCCAGTGCCAGCATGATGACCCCGACCATCAGACTCGAAACCACATAAGAGACAGCGATACTCACTGCACCTTGTTTTAATAATTGGAAAGTTTCCAAGCCAAAGCTGGAAAAAGTGGTAAAACCACCTAAAACCCCGACCATCAGCAGTAAACGTGCTTCCTGTTGCAAAAAAGTATATTTCTGACTCAAGGCAAAAAACACCCCGGCACACAGACAGCCCATCACATTGACCCACCAGGTCGGCCACGGAAACAGCATCTGGGGCTTAGCAAGCATAAGCCCCGCACCATAACGTAAGCTGGCCCCAATTGCACCACCCAATGCCACTAACAGCCAGTTCATGTATTCTCCATCCTGCAACCCTCCTTCAGCTTGTATCCAGATAGCTCTAAAACTTAGATATTGTTCAACATCATGCACCTAAAATTGCTTTCTGAACATGGAACTTGGCCAAAAAATTGCTATATTTCACCTCATTCAAATTTATTTAAGTGCAAGAGGGAAAAATCGATGGCTCAGGACTTACTGATTCAACTCGCAGCAGGACAAGCAAAATTTGCAGATGTAATTGCATATATTGATGCACATTACCAGCACACGCCTACAGCATTTAAAAATGGCCAACAGGCCAATGCAGCCACAGAAAATCAGGGCAGCGCCAAAGTCTTTTCCTTTGCCCAATTAAACGGTTTGGATCAGGCACAAACCTTAAGTTTGTTTGCCGAACATTATGCTGCTGTACTGGCCACACCAGCCGGCACAGATCACCAGAATATCCGCCAGTTTATGCAACATGGCTGGGACGGTATCCAGTTTGCAGGCGCAGCATTAACTGCTAAATAAGCATGAAGTAGACAAAAAAACCACGCCGTGGCGTGGTTTTTATTACAAGTTCAAGCTATTCAGGAATATACCGAGCATTAGCTACGTTGTACTTTTTCAATCCACTGAATGGAATTGACCCGGAAAACTTCACAGGCGCCATCTCCAGTATCAGTCGGGGTTAAGGACGAGGTCCAGACCATATCTTTGTCGCGTACTTCGACCAGCTCACCCTGTAAACGTACCAGATCCCCCCGTTTGACCTGTTGAATGGCTTTGGCAATTTGTGGATTCGCAGGAATAATATGCATATTGGACACCATCTGCATGGCCTGGTCTTTTGGTACCGGAATACGATCCATTTTCCAATTAAGATAACGATCATATTGATTCACGCTAATATGCCGGGCAATTTCCGGCTCGGCAAACAGTCCCCAACTCACGGCATAATCAATTGGAGAAAACTTGGCTTGGGCATCGTTGGTATAAATTTTTGAGCCTAAAATACGGAAATCGCCTTTAAAGGGCTGTAATACGGCAATAGATTGACCCTTCACCACCGGCGGCAAGCCTTTGGCAATATTGTGGTCGACCGATGCTTGGGTCAGCACCGGTAACATCAGGCCTATACACAAGGCTAAATGTTTCATGCTTATCAACATTGTTGCTTGGTTCCAGTTACTTAATTTATGTATTCTCAAATTATCTTAGCGCGAAATTTTGTAGAAAATAGTTGAACTTGGTAACAATGTGCATCGATTCGGTCAGATGCCACGCTGTTCTTGAACTCAAATTTCTACTGTAAGATCACTTAACCCAGCAACACACCGAACCTATAACCATGCTGTATACCCTTTATCAAAAACATATTTTTCCCCACTTGCTCAATCAGGTCATGCAAACAGCATCGTTAATGGATTTGCGGCGTGAACTGTTACTCGGGGTCAGCGGTGAAGTGTTGGAAATCGGTTTTGGAACGGGCCTGAACTTGCCGTTTTATCAAGCGGTCAATACGGTCTATGCCTTAGAACCGAATCAGGAGGTTTTTAATCTCGGCAAAGATCGCATTCAGGCTGCACCTTTTCAGGTCGAGCATATTGCTGCCTGTGCCGAAGCGCTGCCTTTTGACCGTGAGCAACTCAAAAATGTGGTCTCGACCTGGACCTTATGCAGTGTTCCAAACCTCAGCCAATGTCTGCAAGAAATTTATCGCGTACTGGTACCAGGTGGCACCCTGCATGTGGTCGAGCATGTGCTAAACCGCCAGCATCTAAAGGTGCAGCGTTTGCAGCATGTACTGACACCGATCCAGAAAAAAGTCGCAGATGGCTGTCATCTCAATCGGGATATTGAACTGGCTCTGCTGGAGGCCGGCTTTGTACTGGATGAGGTGAAATATACCGATGCTGCAGGAATTCCCAGTATCGGGCAACGTATGTTACTGGCCCGAGCACGTAAACCGGGTTAATCCCTCAAATCAGGACGATAAGATCTGTACAGCCGTGACTTTCAGGATCTGACATTGCCCGCGCTGTTTTGATCCCGCTCCCGCTTGGAATAACTGTCCGGTTTTCGCTGACGTCACTTTGACCTGTTCCCCTTGCAGCTGGATGCGCTGCCCGGACTTGAGCCGGCGGATCTGATGGGCAATCTCAGCATTGGCTGCAATCAGGCTATAGTGCTGTACTTGCGCTTTGATGGCATTCTGCTCTGTGCTATCTACTGCTCCTTCGACCTGAAAGCAGCGTTGTGGTGGATCGAGTTCAGGTTTGGCTTGCATCTCGGGTAAAGGCTTGCGTGTGAGTAACACATCGATATTGCTCAGATAGGCCAGATCATTAAAACCGCCGACAAAAGGGCTGGCCTGATGCAGGACCCGGCGATTCGGCTTGATAAAAGTTTTTTCTAGCACGGTAAAGGTGGCAGAGACCGGCTGTATATTTTCCACCTCAAAGTTCTTCAGCACACCTGCTTCTTCCAGATGCGGCACAGCCCGGAAATATTCGGCCCAAATCCAGATGCCGAGTGCTATGAGCGCAGCGGTGATCAGTAATTTTTGCACGTCGCGCGCTCCTTAATCTTCAAATTCTGCAAAGTCAATCCTGATAGTTTCAAAACGCACTCGGCCTTCCTGAATCGCCCGGGCAATGGCCTGCTGTCCCTTGGTCAGTCGGGCTCCCCCACTTTTGATATCAATCAGGACCACTTCGATATCTTCAGCCAGGCCTTCCCCATCACGGAAGTCGGTATAGCCATCAAAAACCACATAATCTACCGGGTCACCCAGAAATTTGGCATCACTGGGCAGATACTGAAATTCCGGCATGATCGGTGCCAATTGTTCAGCCAT
>CANQWW010000189.1 GCA_947627655.1 uncultured Acinetobacter sp.
AAGTGGTTTCACTTTCTGACTCTGCGGGTACGGTTCACGTCAAAGACGGTTTCACTGAAGCATTGCTTGCTGAAGTAATGGAACTTAAAAACGTAAAACGTGGTCGTATTTCAGAATTTGCCTCTAAACATGGTTTTGAATATCTGGAAGGCCAACGTCCTTGGGGTATCAAATGTGATATCGCACTACCATGCGCGACTCAAAACGAACTGGATGCCGATGATGCTGCAAAGCTTCTTGCAAATGGCGTGATCTGTGTTGCTGAAGGTGCCAACATGCCTTCTACACTTGAAGCAGTTGAGAAATTCGTTGAAGCGAAAATCCTATATGCTCCAGGTAAAGCATCGAATGCCGGTGGTGTTGCCACTTCTGGTTTAGAAATGTCGCAAAACGCATTGCGTTTGGGCTGGACTTTCGAAGAAGTTGACGAGCGTTTGCATGCGATCATGAAAGAAATTCACCGCAACTGTGTGAAATTCGGTACCAAAGAAGACGGTATAGTGAACTATGTAGACGGTGCCAACATTGCAGGCTTCGTAAAAGTGGCTGATGCTATGCTTGCTCAAGGCGTATTCTAAGCCTGACTGCATTTAAGCTTGAAAAAACCGAGGTACATACCTCGGTTTTTTTATATCCCTACTTTTTAGCGTTAGAGCGCGCCTTTTACTGCTTCACGTTCTACTGCCATATCGAAGATATAAGCATATTTAGCTTGGTCGGCAGGCGGATTTTTAATTTCAAAACGTTTAACCCGAATGATTTGACGTTCATTCGGACTATGCTGGAAACCTTCAATTTGCTGGTAAAACAGAGTCCAGTCCTGATCGACCTGAGTCTTTACACCCTGTGAGTTATATTTGATTTCACGGACCTGTAAGCAGGTTTGTGGCGCTACGCCAGTGCAGGGTTTCGTCTCTGGTGAAATCTCTAAAAAAATAGTTTCTGCTTGGCCCTGATATTTATGTTCTGGGGTCATTTTGCCGTTAAAGACATATTGTTGACCATTGGCGGTCAGGGTCAGCGTGGGTGCTTCAGTATTGGCTACATTGAGGCTTAATGGAGCCTTTTGATTATTCAGGATTTCACCTGCCAGTTTTTCTTGCTGCATCGCTTCGGCATCACAGGCTTTCATGGTCGACATGACTTCGCTGGTTTCCAGTTGGCCGGCCTGCAGTTTCCAACTACCACCTAGACTGTTACACATGGTTTTAATACTAAAGCGGTTGTCATCATGGAAACTTAATACCAGAGGTTCTTTTGCACCGGTATCCAACTGCCATTGATAGGCGGTGAGGGTTTTTGCTGTATTTGGTTGCTGTAACACTGACACGGCCAGCTCTCCTACTTTTTGTACATCTGTGGACTGACAGGCAGCGAGACTGAAAGGAAGCAAGGCAAGTATTAAATATTTTAATTTCATTGATGCAATAATCATAAAAAGCTAGAACTTGGGCTAGCTTAAACGATTCATTTTTAAAAGATATGAAGACATTCTGAAGTTTTAGGTAGCAAAATGTATCCTCATCAAGCGTGATGCTGGATAAAAAATCCAGCATGTAGCGGAGGGGTGCGAAAAAATCAGTCGAACCGGTAAATATCCATTCCCAGTGAGCCCATGCTAAAACTGGTATGTACCAGGCTAAAGCGCATGCCTGTGCCCATGGCAAAGAAAATTGGGGCAAAATGTTCCAGGCTCGGGTGATTACGTTCCAGATAAGGGATATTCGGCCAGTCGAGCACGGCGTCATAATCGTTATGACTTAGCTTGCTGACCACGTAATTGCGGAACCCTGAAGCCCATTCGGGCACATTTTCAGACTGACCCGTCCGATCTAGTTCACGCAGGTTGTGGGTAATGCTACCGGAACCAATCAGCAAGATTTGCTGATCGCGTAAAGGCGCTAATGTTTGTCCAATACGGTAGATCTCTTGTGCTGACATGCTCATCGGCAGGGAAATGCCAATCACAGGAATATCTGCATCGGGATACATGTGCAGCAGAGGCATCCATACACCATGGTCATGCGGACGAGTATTATTGGCATACGCACTTAACCCGGCTTCTGATAGCATCCCCAGAATCTGTTCCGCCAGTTCAGGTTCGCCTGGTGCAGGATAACGTAACTGGTATAACTGCGGCGGGAACCCGCGGAAATCGTGCCAGGTTTCAGGGCGGATGCCAGTATTGACCTCTAGGGCATTACTTTCCCAATGGGCTGACATCACAATAATGGCGTGTGGACGTGGCAGATTGATGCTTAAACGCTCTAGAGCAGGTCCGACTTGCTCCGGATTCAATGCCAGCATCGGTGAGCCATGAGATATAAATAAGCCGGGAAGCGTTTGTCGGTTCATAGTTCAAGCCACAACAAAAGATAGTTATTGATCATGCATCAAATTGCCGCTGAGAAGCAGTACCAATTGTCCAACAATACGTTGCAGAAATGGAACGCTTCTGGATGGCTTTAACCTGCGCGGTGATAAGGATGATTGTGATTGATGGTCATAGCGCGATACAGCTGTTCAATCAGCATGACCCGCACCAAGGGATGAGGTAAAGTCAGTTTGGACAGTGACCAGTGCCAAGCGGCAGCCTTGCGTACTGCTTCCGAGTGACCATCTGGTCCACCAATGGCTAAAGCCACATCATTCCCTTCCAGCATCCAACCTTTCATGGTTTCCGCCAGTTTTTCGGTGCTGAACTCGCGGCCACCGACTTCAAGGGCAATCAGGGTCTCATTTGCTTTTAAAGCATTCAGGATACTGTCTCCTTCAATATTACGATATTTGAGAATATCTGCTTCTGAATCATTTTTACCGCGTTTGGCCATCGGGAGCTCAATGACCTGAGTCTGGACAAAAGGCTGGATCCGTTTTAAATAGTCTTCAAAGCCAGTGATTACCCAAGCAGGCATTTTTTGACCAATGGTCAGAATACGGATTTTCATACAGACATCATATTGTTCAGGAGAGGCTCATTATAACGATGAAACAACATGAAGTTGAGTATAGAAACAAATTGAAATTGAATTGCAAATTGTACTGTTGCATAAATAGACAGAGTTCAAGTTTCCGCTTGAGAATGACATGGATAATAACAAATGCGGATTGCAGTCATTTTAAGAACAAGTTGTATCGGGTTATTTATCAGTCTGTCCTGGATTATACCCAACTGGGGGTGGGCGAATCCTGCCAGAAATGCACAGGTGACTCATCTTGAATTATATTTGAGCCAGATTTTGAATGTGGACGAATTCCGGAATCATAAAAATCTGGCTGAATTGAACCGGGTGTCTGCTTGGTTAAAAGAGCAGATGCGCAGGCTGGGGATTCCCTGTCAGTTTCAGGATTATATTGCCAACAGTCAAGGCTATCGTAATCTGGTCTGTCAGCTGAATGTCAAAGCCGAGCAGAAGATTGTGGTCGGCGCACACTATGATGTGTATGCCAATATTCAGGGAGCGAATAACAATGCCTCGGGTGTCGTGGGGGTGCTGGAAACTGCACGTTTACTCAGCTTACAGAAGAAAAACTTGAAACATAATATCGAGTTTGTCTTTTATGGTCTGGAAGAGCCGCCTTATTATAAAACCGAACATATGGGCAGTTATATTCATGCCAAGGCATTGCGTAAAAACAAACAGAAAGTGAAAGCGGTCTTTGTGCTGGATTCGATAGGCTATTATGACGAAAATCTGATACAGACTTATCCGGCGGGATTAAAATGGCTTTATCCACGGCATGGAAACTATATTGCCAGTATTGGGCATCTCGGTTCGGTTGGCCTGACTAGTGATTTTTGTACAGCGATGCAGGTTCGACAATTGCTGGAGTGTGAGCGCTTTATCATTCCGACATTTATCCAGAGCATGGATTATTCGAGTTATTTAAGTTATGCCCGGCTCAATTATCCGACAGTATTAATTAGTGATACTGCCCATTATCGCTATCCCTATTATCATACTGAGCAGGATACACGGGACAAACTGGACCTGAAAAAAATGACCTATGTGATTGATGGTGTGGTACATACCTTACTGGCGCAATAGAGCATAAAGAATAATCAACCACTGCTGTCCCATAGTTGAAGTGCTTC
>CANQWW010000190.1 GCA_947627655.1 uncultured Acinetobacter sp.
CATTAAGTAAATCGCAGTCATCATCAGGCCGCTTTGACCTTCAGCAACTGGACCTTTAGAGTTCAGAAGTACCATATCACCACCACACCCTGTTAAGAGTGCAGTCATCGCAGATAAAGACAATACAGCTAAAATTGTTTGTCTCATTTTACAACCTCGGTGAAGAGTCCCATTCCCTAATTTAATATGGGATAGCGATTAAAGTGTCGCATGATTAAAAAGATAAATATTGATAAAAAATCTTCTTAATCATGATACACCGCTACGTTGTAGGGCATTATGCCTGATTACGACAAACTAAGCTATATATAAAGGTGCTTTAAATGACTGTAATAAAAACCGATTTTGTTGGTCGGGTTTAAAGAATATTTATAAGAATTTTATTTTAATTTCAAAGTTATGTGTGAAAAAGGGATGAATTCATCCCTTTTTCTGCAGAAGATCTTATCGTTTAATCACTTTGGTTTTTGCCAGCTTGTCGTGCAGGGTCTGACGTTTTTTGCCCAAAGCAAACAGACTATCGATTACTGTAAACAAGGGGAAGAAGTAAATGGTCGGTAAAATAAACACGATACTGCGTAGGGTAAAGCTGCGCATCAAACTTGTCTGAGTCTCAGTTTCAGCATCTACAATTTTGATTTTAGTCAGCTTTTTACCAATACTTTGCCCGGATTTTGCAAGCAAAAAGCCCTGAATAACCAGCATGATGAGCAGGTATAAACCAGCTGCAGTCCAGGCCTGAGTCGAGAACATCTCGATCATTTGTGACTGTAATTCCAGGACACGATTTTGGTCCGGTGAGCCGCTCATGGCTTGAGTCATGATCTGCTGATTCAGCTCAGAAAAGCGTGTTTGTTCTTCCGGATTAAAAAAAGCCGTTAAAATGAAAGTAGAGGGAACCCAGAGCAACACATCGATCAACTTGGCAAATATACGCGCAGGAATACTCGCCAGTTCAGCTGTTGTAGTTTGGGGGGGTGGCGTGTAGGTGTCTCAGTGGGTACAGAAACAGGTTGCTGAGAGGGGCTGTTTAGATCAGGGGTAGATATAGGGGGAATATAACCTACAGGCTCATAAACGAATTTACCCTGCGTAAGCTCACCTAAAGCTTTCCATTCTGTCATCCCTTGGTGCCAAGCCAAATCGGTCAGTAAAACTTGCTGGCTTGCAAGCATCTGATTTAGCTGTTCAAGGGTATATGGACCAGCTTGTTGATTATTTCGTGCCAGGTAAATCTGCATATAGACTGAATCTCAAAATTAAAAAATGGGTTAAAAATATGTTGGCTATGATTTTATTGAATTATAGCCATAACTCAAACAAAATCTTAAGCGAAACATGTGGATAAAACAGAGATTTGTCAGCGAAGTCCAACCAAAACTGCACAAACTGAAACTTAGGTTGTTTAGATGTCTCTTCATTTTAGGGAAAAAGGCAGAAATAAGGGTGGAAATACTGTCATTTTAATGTAATTACGCTTTATTTCATCTATAGTTTAAATTGTTGGTATCATTTAGTTTTTTAAAGAAATACATGCTTTCATAAAAGTAAATAAAAAAAGACCCTCATTTGAGGGTCTTTTTTTATGACTGAAAATTTAGCTTATTTCGCTTCTTGATCAGCAAGGAAGAACCAAGTATCCAGTACTGAGTCTGGGTTTAGAGACACAGATTCGATACCTTGTTCCATTAACCATTTTGCAAGATCTGGATGGTCAGAAGGACCTTGACCACAGATACCGACGTATTTACCTGCTTTACGGCAAGCCTGAATTGCCATAGATAGAAGGACTTTTACAGCAGCATCACGTTCGTCGAACAGGTGAGAAACAATACCAGAGTCACGGTCAAGACCAAGCGTTAACTGAGTCAAGTCGTTAGAACCGATAGAGAAGCCGTCGAAGTGTTCAAGGAACTGTTCGGCTAACAATGCATTAGTTGGCAATTCACACATCATGATCACTTTAAGGCCATTTTCGCCACGTTTCAGACCATTTGCAGCAAGCAGTTCGATGACACGTTTCGCTTCAGAAACTGTACGTACGAATGGAATCATGATCTGGATATTTGTCAGGCCCATTTCATCACGTACTTTTTTCAGTGCACGGCATTCAAGTTCAAAGCAGTCACGGAAGTTGTCAGAAACATAACGGCTCGCACCACGGAAGCCCAGCATTGGGTTTTCTTCTTCTGGTTCGTACAGTTTACCACCGATCAGGTTTGCATATTCGTTTGACTTGAAGTCAGACATGCGCACGATCACAGGTTTGTCAGCAAATGCAGCAGCCAGGGTAGAGATACCTTCAACCAGCTTTTCTACATAGAAGTCGATAGGTGTTGCATAACCTGCAGTACGTGCAAGAACAGCTGCACGAGTTTCTCGTGGCAGACTGTCAATGTTCAGCAGTGCTTTAGGATGCACACCGATCATACGGTTAATGATGAACTCAAGACGAGCCAGACCGATACCTGCGTTTGGAATTTGTGCAAAAGAGAATGCGCGGTCAGGGTTACCCACGTTCATCATCACTTTGAACGGAAGTTCAGGCATTGATTCAACAGAGTTGGTTTGAACTTCAAAATCAAGCGCGCCTTCGTAGATGAAACCAGTATCACCTTCAGCACAAGATACAGTCACGTCTTGACCGTCAACAAGCACTTCAGTTGCATTACCACAGCCTACGATTGCTGGAACTCCAAGCTCACGTGCAATGATCGCAGCGTGACAAGTACGACCACCACGGTTAGTGACAATCGCAGCAGCACGTTTCATTACTGGTTCCCAGTCCGGGTCAGTCATGTCAGATACAAGTACGTCACCGTCTTGTACTTTGTCCATTTCTTTGATTGAAGTCACGATGCGGACTTTACCAGAACCGATACGTTGACCGATTGAACGGCCCTCACAGATCACGTTACCTTTTTGTTTTAGCAGGTAGCGTTCCATGGTGCCGACATTTTCACGGCTTTTCACAGTCTCAGGACGTGCCTGAACGATGTACAGCTTACCGTCATCACCATCTTTTGCCCACTCGATGTCCATTGGCGCACCGTAGTGTTGTTCGATGATTAATGCTTGTTTTGCAAGTTCGTGCAGTTCAGCATCAGTTAAAGCGAATTGTTGACGGTCTGCTTTTTCAACGTCTACCACAACAACCGATTTACCCGCAGAAGCTTCTTCACCGTAAATCATTTTTTGATGTTTAGAACCCAGGTTGCGACGAAGGATCGCGTGTTTACCTGCATTGAGAAGCGGCTTAGAGATATAGAATTCGTCAGGGTTTACTGCGCCCTGAACTACCATTTCACCCAGACCGTAAGATGCAGTGATGAATACTGCGTCACGGAAACCAGATTCAGTATCTAAGGTAAACATTACACCGGCAGCACCAGTTTCTGAGCGAACCATACGTTGTACGCCAGCAGAAAGGGCAACTACGTCATGGGCAAAGTTTTGGTGTACACGATAAGAAATCGCACGGTCGTTATAAAGAGATGCAAACACTTCTTTAATTGCGATCAGGACGTTATCAATGCCACGGATGTTCAGGAAAGTTTCTTGTTGACCCGCAAAAGATGCATCTGGCAAATCTTCTGCAGTCGCAGATGAACGAACGGCAACCGCGATGTCAGGGTTGCCGTTAGATAATTCTGCAAATGCTGCGCGAACTTCTTTTTCTAATTCAGCAGTCAGCGGAGTGTCTACGATCCATTGACGAATCTTCGCACCAGTTTCAGCAAGAGCATTGACATCATCAACATCTAGTTTTGCAAGCTCTGCATTGATTTTAGCGTTTAGGCCACTTTGCTCGAGAAATTCACGATATGCACCAGCAGTTGTAGCAAAACCACCAGGTACAGACACACCAGCATTGGATAAATGACTGATCATCTCGCCGAGCGATGAGTTTTTCCCACCAACAAGCTCAACGTCGTGCTTCCCTAATTTTTCTAGACCAATTACGCGCGCTTCCAAAGTTGTTACTCCACTTTTGCAGTATTAATCACTATCTTGGCATGAGATTATAACAAAATACTTAGTAATTTGGTTGAACTAAGCTACAGTCAT
>CANQWW010000191.1 GCA_947627655.1 uncultured Acinetobacter sp.
GATCATCAAGTCGATATAACGTTGATATTCTTCTGCGCTACCGTCACACCATTCAATTTTTGCTGGTTTTGTTAATTGAGCAATTTCTTCCACCCATGCAATAAGCTTAGGGTGACGAACGAATTCTGGTGCGTTCACTTGGGTCATGGTGAGGCCTATCTCAAAAGTGTACAAATTGATGTACAAAGTACAATCTGAGGGATAAAAAATATCGCCCAGATGAAATATGAAAAAAAAGTGGCTGTATTAAAGCATAAAATGATGAAAAAAATAAGACTAAAGCAGTGACAGCTTAAAAATGGCATAAAATGCAATTCTTGGATTAAATAAATAAAAAACAAATAGATAGCTTTTAATTGCTATTATAAAATGCTTATTTATTTTTATGATGATTAATATTTTTTATAAATATATGTAACTTAAACAACTGTTTATTCAAAATCTTCAAGTATTGATTTAAAAAATGGTGCTAATTCGAATTTTATATATAACCTGTTGCTGTGCTTGAAAATTATTCGATTTTACTCAAAAAATAAATGATTGTAGAAAATTTACCCGTTAAAGAAATTATAATATTTTATTGATCTTATTTAATAGATTTTTCTTATTTATTTTGCTGTTTAGTCAGCCCTATAAAAACCATAAAAAGAAATAGCCACTTTGATCTTGCTCATCAAGATTGATATCAATACGTTGGGCTGTACTTCAAATGCTTATCTTGAGTCACATGGACGTTGGTCGGGTGAGAAGAAAATGTCCTGATTCTTTAGCATCTTCGTTTCTTTCTATCTTTATTCCTGCGTATAGCGTCGGTATGGGTTTATTCAAGGCTACGATTTAGTTTGCTAAGCCCATGAAATTGGCTAAAAATTAAAGAGGAATAGTAAGTAAGAAATAGTGTTTTGGTTAAAAAATAAACAAATGGTTTAGCCTAAGCCCAAAAAATTAAAAAAAATGACTTTTTTTTTGTTTTTACCCTTGAAGCGATTTATTCCATCTCCATAAAAGTGACATCTAAAAGTTTTGGTGGTGGCCAGGGAATAACGAGTCATCATCAGTAATCAAAAAGACTTAGTCTGATGGAGTTAAAAATGAGCAACATTCGTCCATTACATGACCGCGTTGTTATTCGTCGTGTTGAAGAAGAAACTAAAACAGCTGGCGGTATTTTACTTCCAGGTTCTGCTGCAGAAAAACCGGCACAAGGGGAAATTATTGCAGTGGGTAATGGTCAAATCACTGACAATGGCGTACGTGCGTTAGACGTAAAAGTTGGCGACAAAGTATTGTTCGGTACTTATGCCGGTACTACTGTGAAAGTAGATGGTGAAGAATTACTCATCATGAAAGAATCTGACATTTTAGCGGTTTTAGAAGCTTAATCGTCGCTAGAAACTGTCTTACACATTCCATTTCAGATTTTGTAAAGATATAAAAATATTTGGAGTTCAACATGTCAGCTAAAGACGTAAAATTTGGTGATTCAGCGCGCAGCAAAATGATTGCTGGTGTGAACACCCTTGCAGATGCGGTTAAAGTAACCTTAGGTCCTAAAGGCCGCAACGTTGTGATCGATCGTTCTTTCGGTGCACCGCACATTACTAAAGACGGTGTAACTGTTGCCAAAGAAATTACCTTGAAAGACAAATTCGAGAACATGGGTGCTCAACTTGTTCGCGAAGTATCTTCAAAAACCAACGATATCGCCGGTGATGGTACAACAACTGCGACTGTATTGGCTCAAGCGATCCTGAACGAAGGCATCAAGTCAGTCACAGCGGGTATGAACCCAATGGACTTGAAGCGCGGTATCGACCTTGCGGTTAAAACTTTGGTTGCTGAAGTGAAAGCTACTGCTCAACCTGCATCTGACTCTAAAGCAATTGAACAAGTGGGTTCGATCTCTGCCAACTCTGACACTACTGTAGGTAAACTGATTGCGCAAGCAATGGAAAAAGTAGGCAAAGAAGGCGTGATCACGGTTGAAGAAGGTTCAGGCTTCGAAGACGCGCTTGACGTGGTAGAGGGTATGCAGTTTGACCGCGGTTATATCTCGCCATACTTCGCTAACAAACAAGATACGCTGACTGCTGAACTTGAAAACCCGTACATCCTGTTGGTTGACAAGAAAATCAGCAATATCCGTGAACTGATCACGGTTCTTGAAGCTGTTGCGAAAACTGGTAAACCGCTGCTGATCATCGCTGAAGATGTTGAAGGCGAAGCGCTGGCTACTCTGGTTGTAAACAACATGCGCGGTATCATCAAAGTATGTGCGGTTAAAGCGCCTGGCTTCGGTGACCGTCGTAAAGCAATGCTGCAAGACATCGCGATTCTGACTGGCGGTACTGTGATTTCTGAAGAAATCGGTATGCAGCTTGACCAAACTTCACTTGAACATTTGGGTACTGCACACAAAGTGACTGTATCTAAAGAAAATACAGTGATTGTAGATGGTGCGGGTAACCCAGAACAGATCTCTGAACGTGTTCAACAGATCCGTGCTCAAATTGAAGAATCTACTTCTGAATACGACAAAGAAAAACTTCAAGAACGTGTAGCGAAACTGGCCGGCGGTGTAGCAGTGATCAAGATTGGTGCTGCAACTGAAGTTGAAATGAAAGAGAAAAAAGACCGCGTAGATGACGCGCTTCACGCAACTCGTGCTGCAGTTGAAGAAGGTGTTGTTGCGGGTGGTGGTGTTGCACTGGTACGTGCTGCTAAAGCCCTTGACGGTTTATCTGGTATCAATGATGACCAGAACGTGGGTATCAACATCCTGCGTCGCGCGATTGAATCACCGCTTCGTCAAATTGTTGCCAACGCTGGTGATGAGCCATCTGTTGTGATCAATGCTGTGAAAAATGGTGAAGGTAACTTCGGTTATAACGCTGCAACTGGCGAATACGGCGACATGCTGGAAATGGGTATCCTTGACCCAGCGAAAGTAACCCGTTCTGCACTTGAACATGCGGCTTCTGTTGCTGGCTTGATGCTCACAACTGAATGCATGATCACTGAAATCCCAGAAGAAAAACCTGCAATGCCTGATATGGGCGGCATGGGTGGTATGGGCGGCATGATGTAATTCATCACTGAGCCTTGATCACAAAAAATCCCCGCTTTTGCGGGGATTTTTTTCATCGAGCATACGTTAAAAATATTAATTTTTAGTTAATGTATAATTTAAATTACTGTCGATTTTATCCCCTGTCTGAATATCGCGAGCTTCAAGATAGTTTTCTCCTACAAAGAACTTACGGTTTTCACCTTTTTCATCCAGAGTGATGATAGAAGGCTTACTCGCATCAAAACTAAAGCTACCCTTGGTATGTACTTCGGTACTTTTGCTGGTTGAAATATATTCTTCGCTCAGTTCATAGGTTTTGTCTGAATTCAACTCCAGCTCAATCTTGATTCCTTCACAGTCTGCACAGGGGAAAGTTCCTGTGTATTCACCGGCCCAGTCAAGTGAGCTTTCGGCGGTATCTCCGACTGCTATATTACTCGGTACCAGAGGGGCTTCTGCCTGAGTAGAGGCTTGATCTGCAGAATTTTCAATTTCTTTAGAGTCCTGTGTTTTCGAGCAGGCGCTTAGTGCTAGAGTAACAACCAGAAGACCTGGCCAGATTATTTTTTTCATGATATTGATCCTTTTATGGGGTGATCCAGTTCATTACCTTAAAAGTATGGGGAAGTGATAAAAAGAGGCTTCTTGTTAACATTTGATTGATTAAGTGAATTGGGCTAGACGGATGCAACAGTTTGTCAAAATGAATTAAAATGCCAAATAATAAATTGATTTTATTTGATTTAATTAGAGAGAATAAAGTGCAGTGCGGAAAGCTTAGTATACAAGGCGATGCCATGGATAGAGAACAAGAAAATAATATTATTGCCAAAATTTATGATGCTGCTTGGTTGCCTGATTTATGGCTCGAGGTCATTCAAGATATTGTAAAGCATACAGCCAGTAAAAGTGCCATTTTCACCGGTCTGGATCAGCTTAATCCAGGCTATGATTTTGTTCACACGTATAATATCCCGAATGAAAGTTTGGCTGCCTA
>CANQWW010000192.1 GCA_947627655.1 uncultured Acinetobacter sp.
GTGATCAGCTGATTTTGGTCATTAAAAAAGGACGCCGCGGTGTCCAATATTTTTGTAAGAGTTTCTTTAGAAAGACCTTCGATGGTCAAGAAGTGTTTTAGATTGCCTTCTTTATTGAGTTGAATCTGGCTCGGGGTATGCAATGCCGCCAAGTGCATGAGAGATTCCTTATACGTTAAGTCAACGTATTATACAGAGATTAGCGAATCTTTATAGTTTATCTGCCTGCACTTGTATAAAAATCAGCTCAATAATAAGAATAGACTTTGAAATTTCAATGTATTTTTTCAATAAGATAAATTAACCATTTCTTAGATTGGTGAAAATTTGAGGAAGAGCAGACTTCCTCAAACCATACCCAGCTTAGCGTAATGCACCGATATAATGATGAGCTACCTGAGAACGATAAATATCATCTTCTGTCGGCTCAGAAGTCGGCATTAATTCACTTTCCACCTGTCTTTCGGGCACATCTTCAAGCGCAAGATTTTCTAAATCAAGTATCTTTTTTAGACGACCCACCAAATTGAATAGCTCAACATCGCCTGTCACTTCACAGAGTTCAATCACATGCTGTGCATAATCAATATTCTCAGTAAGATATAACGCATCAATTACTCGGCCAGAAACACGTCTTAAACGGGCATAAATTAAAGTTGCAATCGAAAAGCTATCCCCATTCATCATATTAAATCCCCCATTATTTAAAAAAGTGAGACTGTTACTCCTCCCCGGTGGCTGCAGTCTCATAGGGTATAAAGAGCAATTTCTATACCAGTTTTATTCACTTAGCACATATTTAATATCTTTTTTATTGCGCAGAGTTTGTCTAGGTGAAATTTCAAAGCCAAGCTGCATAATTAAAAAAGCTTTGAAAGCCAAAATACGTTAAACTGAGCGCAGTTTTTTATTTATTTTTTCCGGTCTCTCTATTTTATGAATACCTCTTCACGTTTAAGCAATTATTGGGTCACTTGTGCCGATGGTCTGGAAACCTTATTAGAAGAAGAAATCAAGGGTTTAGGTGTTCAGAATATTGAACGTTTTCCGGGGCGTCTGACCTTCAAAGGTACGCTGGAAAATGCCTACCGCATTTGTATGTGGTCACGTCTGGCTTCACGTGTCTTGATGCCGATTCACACGCATGAAATTGAATTCTCCCATGATGCGCGTGATGTTGCTGAAGAGCTTTATGAAGGTGCAATCAGCTTCGACTGGTCACTGATCTTTGCTCCCCAAAGTACCTTTGCGATTCGTCTACATGTCGAGCGGGATATTAAGGTCAACACCCAGTTTGCAACTTTACGTGCCAAAGATGGTGTGGTCGATTCCTTTATGGAAGCGGTGGGCAAACGTCCAAGCATCGATACCAAAACACCTGAAATCACTATGTATATTTTGGCAGGTAAAAAAGAACACACCTACTGCCTAGATTTGTCTGGTGACTCGCTACATAAGCGTGGCTATCGCCGCTTTATGACCGATGCCCCGATCAAGGAAAACCTGGCAGCTGCGATTCTGCAAAAAGGTGGCCTGAAAGACATCAACCCGGATATCGTGGTTGATCCAATGTGCGGTTCAGGTACCTTTATTATTGAATCACTGATGATACTGACTGATCGTGCCCCAGGTCTGGTACGTCGTTTCGGTTTTAATGGCTGGAATGGTCATAATCATGAGCTATGGATGGAAATCAAAGCCGAAGCAGCTGAACGTCATCAAACCGCGCTGCAACATCCATTACCAAAATTCTATGCTTTCGACGCAGACTGGGAAGCGGTAAAAGCCACCAAGCAGAATATTATCGCAGCCGGTTTTGAGTCGGCGCTCGACAATATCATGATTGAAGAACGTACTTTAAATGACTGGCCTGATTTTCAGGCGGAAGGCAAGAAAGTCTTCTTCGTGACCAACCCACCGTATGGTGAGCGTTTAGGTGACAAAGCATCTAACCGTGCCTTGTACCTCGGTCTATCTAACCTGCTGCAAAAGAATTTCCCGAATCAAAAAGCGGCGGTGATTGCCTCTCAAGTGGAACAAGCGGATGTCTTGGCCTTCAATGACCCGCAAATTCTGCGTCTGATGAACGGTAAATTACCGATTTATATCCGTTTCGGTACAGTTAAACCGGCAGCAGTGGTACGTCCATTCCTGGAAAGCTGGCAACCGCAGCAATTCGAGCCTATCGAAGGTGCGATGGAATTTGCCAACCGTCTGACCAAGAATATGCAAGCCTTGAAAAAATGGGCTGTGAAAGAAAATATTCACTGTCTACGTTTATATGATGCCGACTTGCCTGACTTTAATGTCGCGGTAGACCTGTATGGTGAGCGTCTGCACGTTCAGGAATATGCACCACCGAAAAAAATTGACCCTGAAAAAGCCAAAAAACGTTTTAACCTGGCTTTGCAGGCGATTCGTGCGGTGACTGGTTTGGGTCGTGATGCGATCTTTATTAAAACTCGTGCCCGTCAGGAAGGTAAAAACCAGTACACCAAACAAAGTACAGCATCGAAGCGTTTTATCGTGCAGGAAGGTCAAGCCAAGATTCTGGTCAACCTGACCGATTATCTGGATACCGGTCTGTTCCTGGATCATCGTCAAATGCGTTTACGTATTGCCCGTGAAGCCAAAGGCAAACACTTCCTGAACCTGTATAGCTACACTTCAACAGCGAGCTTACATGCAGCTTTAGGCGGTGCAGCAAGTACCACCAGTGTGGATTTATCCAATACGTATCTGAACTGGTCGAAAGAAAACTTCGTTCTAAATGGTCTGACTGTAGATCATGCTGATGAACAGCATCAGTTCTTTGCTTCTGACTGTTTTGAGTGGCTGAAAGAAGGTCATGAGCAATATGAGCTGATCTTTATCGATCCGCCAACCTTCTCAAATTCGAAGAAATTCTACGGTACTTTTGATGTACAACGCGACCATTTATCTTTAATTAAACGTGCCATGAACCGTTTAACCACTGACGGTACGTTGTATTTCTCGAATAACTATCGTGGCTTTGAAATGGATGAAGAAATTCTGGCCTTCTATGACGTTGAAGAAATTACCCAGGAAACCATCGGAGCTGACTTCAAGCGTAACCAGAAGATTCACCGCGCCTGGAAAATCTGTCACCCGGCAGTTTAATGTAATCTTGGATTAACTCTTTTATCACAGCATTTTTCATTTCTGTTGCGGTGAGTGTTAAAGCCTTGCTGAATACTCAGCTCAGGAAGAAAAATAAATAGGCTGTAAAATAGGATGAAAGAAGTAAAAAAATAATATTAAAAAACCCAGCCTAGGCTGGGTTTTTTATGGTTCAAAGAGCACCGGTTTTAGCTGAGTTTGATTTTATCGAAGACCAACTCACCATTTTCAGCGCTCACCACAATGGTATCGCCCGGGTTAAATTTGCCTTCAAGAATGTTCTGTGCCAAACCATTTTCAATCCGCTGCTGGATCGCACGTTTTAGTGGACGTGCACCATATAAGGGATCGAAACCGACATCAATCAACTGATCGAAAGCGCTGTCTTCCACGGATAGGCGTAAATCGCGTTCTGCCAGACGTTGACGCAAACGGTTTAACTGGATATCAGCAATACCGCGGATTTGTGCTTTTTCCAGTGAATGGAAGACTACCAGTTCATCAATACGGTTGATGAATTCTGGACGGAAATGCTCCGATACCGCGTTCATGACCACACTGCGTACCTCATCTCGGGTCGCACCGCTACCCAGTTCACGTACATCGCTGGAACCTAAGTTCGAAGTCATCACAATCACACTGTTTTTAAAGTCCACTACCCGGCCTTGCGAGTCGGTTAAGCGGCCATCATCCAACACCTGTAATAAGATATTAAAGACATCTGGATGTGCTTTCTCGACTTCATCAAACAAAATCACGCTATACGGTTTACGACGTACGGCTTCAGTCAGCACACCACCTTCTTCGTAGCCGACATAACCCGGAGGTGCACCGACCAGACGGCTGACGGAGTGTTTTTCCATAAATTCAGACATGTCGATACGAATCATCGCATCATCACTGTCGAATAGAAAG
>CANQWW010000193.1 GCA_947627655.1 uncultured Acinetobacter sp.
AAATAGCAATGTTTCCGCCGTTGATATGGCTTTGCCCGGCACACTGCCCTTACAGCAGCACTTTCCACGGCGTAACCGGATTGTCAGCGGACTGAGTTTAGGCGTGATTGTGGCTGAAGCTGCGTTAAAAAGCGGTTCACTCATTACCGCGAAATGGGCTGCAGAACAGGGTAAAACGGTCTTTGCCATTCCCGGACATATTTATAGTGAACATCATAAAGGCTGTCATCAGCTGATTCGTGAAGGCGCGATTCTGATCGATCATCCGCAACAAGTGATTGAGGATCTGGCACTGGCCACCCAATGGCAAGCAGCTGAACAACTTATACCTGCTGAACCGATAGAAGTTGAGCAAATCAAGATTCCGCCTCATCTGATTACGCTTTATAACCAGCTAGATTGGGTTGGACAGAGCCTGGACCAGATCAGTGAACAACTCCCACAAGATATTGCCAGCATTACCGCACAGCTGATGGAGCTGGAGCTTTTGGGACTCAGCACCCAGCAGGCTGGCATGTTTCTGCGTTGTCGTCTTAGCAAATAAGGTTCACAATAGCCCTTTATAGTTTTGAAAAGGTAAACTCATGATCACCACCTCTGTTGCCGAAGCAGCTACATGTCTAAAACAGGGACAAGTGTTGGCATATCCTACAGAGGCTGTATGGGGTCTCGGCTGTGATCCTTATAATGAACAGGCATTTCATGAGATTCTGCAATTAAAACAGCGCCCGATTGAAAAAGGCGTGATTTTACTGGCAGGACATATCTCCCAAGTGGAACATTTACTCCAGCCTTTAAGTGCAGAAATCCGGGAACGCGTCATCGCTTCCTGGACCAACCGGAGTGTGGCCGAACGAGCAACCACCTGGTTGCTACCTGCAACTGAAGAGGTTCCGACTTGGATTAAAGGCAATCATCCCAAAGTGGCAGTACGTGTCACCACCCATCCCTTGTGTGTGGCTTTATGTCAGGCCTTTGGCGGCTTTATTGTATCGACCAGCGCCAACCCGGCTGGACGTGACCCAGCCCGTTCTTTACAGGATGCAAAACAGTATTTCAGTACCACTGCAACACTCAATTATTTGAATGGTGATCTGGGACTGAGTCAGGAACCGAGCAAAATCATTGATGCTGGAACTGGAGAAGTGATCCGCGCTTAAGGATGGATCAATTGGGTCGGTCGCTGACAAGCCCGACCAAAGTTTTAAGACAAAAAAAAGCTCAGCCATATAGGGATGGCTGAGCATAAAAAAGGATGTGTAAAACACATCCAGAGGGTCTAAAAATC
Source organism: uncultured Acinetobacter sp. (assembly GCA_947627655.1). GTDB lineage: Bacteria > Pseudomonadota > Gammaproteobacteria > Pseudomonadales > Moraxellaceae > Acinetobacter. Next base: position 1,289 of record CANQWW010000193.1, read on the forward strand.
TCTGGGAGTTTGAAAATTCAGAAAAAATTCTGAAGCATCTTGCTCGATGTGGCTATTATGTGAGAAAGACCACAGAAGAACAAATACAATAAAAATAAGGATTAATATATAAAAACAATTAATAATTTAGAATATTGTTACAAAATTCAAATTATCTTGCTATTTTTACTCTGCTTTTAAGTTAAAGCTCCGATTTATTCATTCATTTTTACATTTAATTTTTCAATATTTACCGCCTAATCCAATTAAAACAAACCATTTGAATGATTATTTTTTAGACAAAATAGTTGTACTGAAACAGATTGTATTAACTCATTTTAATTTAGGGCTGTACTGAGCCAGCAAAATCCCGACCAAAATGACAGCTCCACCAATGCTATGGTAAATCGTCCAGGACTCACCTAGCCATACCCAAGCAATCAGGGCAGTAAAAACTGGCATCAGGTTCATAAAAATGCTGGTACGATTCGGTCCCAAGTGCTGAACCGCCAACATCCACACCAGTGGCGCAATTAAAGAGGGGAAAATACCGGCATACAGCACACTACCCAGATTCTGTGAATGAATACCATCCAAGCCCAACCACAATACAAAAGGTAAATGGTAAAGTAAGGCAAAAATAATCTGCACATACAGGCTAATCAGTAAGGGAATCTGGAGTTGCCATTTTTTCAGGAAAACCCCATAAAACGCATAAAAAAAGACTGCCAGAACCATCATGGCATCGCCCAGATATCCATCTGATTGCAGCAAATGACTAAAATTTCCTTGTACCATGACATAGAGCAAACCGGCAAAAGACAGAATGCTACCGATAACGGCAAAGCGGTTTGGAATGTCCCTCAGCATAAACATGGACACGAAGATGGTAAACACCGGAATGAAGGCATTAATAATGCCCATGTTGGTAGCAGAGGTATAATGCGCTGCGCTATACCCCAAGCCTTGATACAGCACCATTCCAAAAGCGCCAAGTACGGCGAGCTGTTTCCAATGGGCTAAAACCAGCTGCCGTTCACGCCAGACCTTGCTCAACATAAACGGAGTTAAGACCAAAAAAGCCACCAGCCAGCGATAAAAACTGATACTGACAGGAGAAATATAGTCAGCGACATAGCGGGTCACGGTAATATTTAAGGACCAAATCAGTACTGCTGCCAGTGGCAGTAAAACTGCCCACCACACTGCCTTGTATTGTTGTGTCATATGCTCATCCATGCAAGCGAACGCGATGTCCGTTCGACCTTTAAATCCACCTTTAAACTAAAAGACCGAATGCCACTGTCCGGTTTTTATGCTGTAAGCATAATTGATTTTTCACATTAAATTAATGCAGCAGCCGTATTTTCTCACAGCACTCTACATGTTTTGACTTGTACTTGCAGATAATTCCCGTTACAACATCGGAAAGGATTATTACTTTAAAATAGGATTTGCTATGCGTAATTCAGTCTACGACATTCCCGTATTAAGCATTCAGGGTGCAGAGTTCAGCTTAAACCAGTATCAGGGCAAAGTCTTACTGATTGTGAATGTCGCCTCTAAATGTGGTCTGACCCCACAATATGAAGGCTTGCAAAAACTGTATGATGAGAAAAAAGCGCAAGGTCTGGAAATTCTGGGCTTCCCATCAAACGACTTTTTAGCTCAGGAACCGGGTAGTGAAAAAGAAATTCAGGAGTTCTGTTCTCTGAACTATCAGGTCGATTTTCCGCTATTTGCCAAAATTCCGGTGGTCGGTGAAGCCAAGCATCCTTTATATGCTGCCTTGACCCAAGCTGTGCCAGAACGTATTGGTGAAGGTCCATGGTGGAAAGATCTGGTTGAATATGGTTTGACGCCAAATGAGCCGCCAGAAGTACTGTGGAACTTTGAAAAATTCCTGGTCAATAAGAATGGGGAAGTCGTGGCACGCTTTGCTCCGGACATCAAGGCAGACGATCCCCGCATCGTAGAGGCCATTAATGCCGAACTGGCCAAATAATTTGTAACAGTAATGTAAGCATCTCTACAGCTGAGGGATGCTTATATTTTTAATTAAAATTCAAATGTTTAATATCATAAAAACCAAGTTAAACCTTCTACCAAATTTCTTCTTGATTTTAATATTTGCGCTACACTTCCTTCAATTTCAAATACATCTGCTGGCCTATGATGAGTTCATACCCAAACAAACCGCCATATTAAGGTGAAGTATGAAAACTCTAGTAAAAGCAATTGTTTTATCAATCTCGACTGCATTGATTGCTACATCTGCTATGGCTGCGCCGCAAGACCATCAGCCCCCTAAACCGCATGCTCAACAACAGCATAAAGCGCCGGCTCCACAGCATTATGCACCGCAGCATAAACAGGCTTATAAAAAAGTTGACCCATCACGTGATTGGCGAGTAGGTCAAAAAGTTCCAAGCCAATACCAAAGCAAAATGTATAAAGTGGATCACAGCAAATATAAACGACTCAGCAAGCCTGGTAAAAACCAACAATGGATTAAAGTAAATGGTGACTATATCCTGACCAATGTAGTGAACCATAAAATCGTGAAAATTATCGCAGCTTAAACGCTGCCCTCCTCGGTGAAAAAAAGCGCTTCGGCGCTGCTGTCCCATAGTTGAAGTGATGCAGTTTAAGCTACGCGCGTGTGGCAGGGATGCCACACATTACCCATCACGACAGGACGTCGTGTATGGGTAATAAAAGACTTTTGCCTACTTTG
>CANQWW010000194.1 GCA_947627655.1 uncultured Acinetobacter sp.
TTGCCATCGTTGGAAATATGCGTGTAATAGATCAAATCATGAGGCATTAAGTCGATGGTGCCTTCAATACGTTCAAAATCACCACCGAGACTTTCGGCTGTTGCTCGTAATAACGTAGTTTTGCCGACACCAACATCGCCTTCGAGCAAAATATGGCCGCGGCAGAAAATAGCGACCACCATTAAATCAATGATCTGTTCCTGCCCCAAGATAGTTTGATTGATATTGCTTTGCAGTGTGCGGGCTTTTTGGTGCCAATCGGTCAGAAGGTTGTCGATATTTCCAGCAGGGTTGCTCATGATGATTGCTCAAACTTCAATAATAAAAAACAAAAAGAGGCCAGCTTTAAAAGCTGGCCTCCGCTAGGGGGTTAATAAGACCATTTACCCGTTTCTTTGAAGTTTTTTACCCGCTCAGCATTACGGGCTTCCATCGCCTGCATTGACGTGGTTTGTTTATCCAGTTCAGTCTGGCTGTGTTTCGGATCGTATTTAGAACCTTTGATTTTGTCAGGGAACCCTGGTTTTGCTTCCCAGCAATTTCCTGAGCCTTTGCACTTGGTTCCATCATAAGCCATTGCTGACATGCCAACAGATAATAACAATGCTGTTGCGCCGGTAACGGCCAGAGCTTTAATTTTTTTCATATTTTCTCTCCTTTGGGTTTTGACAACATAATGGTTGATAGTGCGTTGTCATGATCTGAGCAAAAGTCACACTATCAATCACTAATCTTTAAAATCTGCTTGTGGCACATTTATTTCTTTAAATCGCATTAATGCGTTTTATTAAAGTTTTCTAAAGCTTCTTTGAACTCTGCGGGCATTTCCGCCGGGACTAAATTGGCTCGCTCTTCTTCCGGCAGCCATAAAGCTTTTTCGGGGTCATCCCAGTAGATGCTACGGACGAAAGCCATGACTTGTAATATTTCATCAATGCTTAAGTTGTTGCGCTGTGGTCCCATCATGGCGCGAGCACCGTCATAGATAATTTCAAAGAAACCTTTGTCATAGCGACCAGCCGGGTAGGTCCAGTAAGCATCACCAAGAGCGGGACCAAGCTTGCCTTCAGCATGATGACCGTGACAACCTGAACATGCCGTCATGAATAAATCTTCGCCTACCTTGATAGCTTTTTCATCGTGGTTGTAAAGGTTTTCAGCGGTTTCCATAAAATGTTTTACGGCTTCCGTTTCTTCACCTTTTTTGCCAAATGAAAAGTCAATAACTTCTCCGGTCATACCATTTCTGAAGGTGACTTGTGCATCGGCGGTTATAGGAAGCAGACTGGCTGCAGTCAGCATGGATAGCCCCAGCAGACAGGCCGTCTTTCGGGTTAAAAATTGTAGATTTCTCATCATGGTATTTAAAATAATCCTGTTATTACTGAATAGAGATTGGATAGCGAAACATCAAAGTAACGGGATCCCTTCTTTTTCGAGAATGGCAGTGATTTGTGGTGCTGCCTTTGCCAACCCTTTGTTTATCGCGTCAAGCAGAGCCTTATCATCCTCACGCACCGCGACAGATTGATCGTAATGTTGAACGATTCCTTCACCTTCTTTGGTTTTGCCCAGTTCTGGTGATAACACCATTTCCAGAGAGGTATTTGAATCACGAACATATCGAGCGACTTCCGGTGCCCATAAATGAGCAATGTCACCATTGCCAGAGGTTACTTCACCGATTAGCTTGCTTGGTTCCAGGCGGATATATTGATTGCGTGGTGATTTATAGCCGGATAATGACTTGGTGTAATTGAAGTTACCTTCGAATTTACCAACCTCACGCAGCATGACCTCTGATGGGCTGCCGGGAATGACAACAAAGCGATTGAGTTTTTGAATATCAGCGCTGTGCCAGTCACTGATGGTGAGATTTTTGTCAGAGCGGTAAACAAATACGTAACCGGATTTATAGTAAGGCGTACTTGTCGCAACGCGTGGATCATCACTATCCACTCCCATGACAACATCGCATTCATTTTTCAGCAAATGCTCTGTGACCAGGAAAATTGCTGCTTTGTCTGACCAGACAAATTCCAAAGGCATCTCCATGCTGTCTGCAAGGACTTTGGCAATTTCATTTTCGAATCCCTGTTGCTGGGTGTTGGAATAAGGCATTTCATTGCCTGCAGCACAGACTTTTAAGGATTCGGGTAATGCATTGTTTGCTTGAGCGGGAGACAGCAGCGTTAACAAAGATGCCATTAATAGGCTGGAGTATGTCAAATGCTTGCTGCCGACCATTTTTTTATTGATTTTTACATTGTTGTTAAACATGTCTTGCACTCTTGGAAGGGGCTGGCAACACAAGTCTTGTGCTGCCAGCCGGATTTGAATACAACGATATAACTTGATGTAACAAAAGTTATATAGCGAGTCAGTGATTACATTTCGTACTCACCAACACTCAGATCGTCGTAAGGTCCTTTACCATCCAGAGCAAAGACCATCAGACCGCCACCCATCTGGGTATTACGTGCCAGTTCTTTAAAGGCACCTACAGCACCCAGACCGGCAGATGGGTCATTCAAGTCAAAGACCAGACCAACCGCAGGCCAACCACCTACACCGTAGTTAATAGCAACATATTGAATGCCATCGTGGGTATAGGTCATCGGATGACCGATTGCGCCAGAAGGAAGTTTGAATTTCCACAACAAGTCACCGTTGTCTGCATCACGTGCTTTGATGAAGCCATCCAGTGTGCCGTAGAAAACCAAGCCGCCAGCTGTTGCCATTGTGCCGCCCCAGACAGAGAATTTTTCCATTTTCTCCCAGGCAAACTCACCCGTAATAGCGTTGTAAGCTTTAACCTGGCCGGAGCCGATACCACGTTGACGATCACCTTTAGGTCCTGGGTAACTCCATACGTTAGCTCCTACGAAGAACTGACCTGCACGGTAAGGGAGCATGAACGGTTCCCAGTCCATACACAGGTGGTTCAGACCAAGATAGAACAATTGTCTTTCTGGATCATAAGAGTCCATCCCCTGGTTGTGGAAACCCATGGCTGAAGGACAGATGTCACGTGAACGATGACCCATTTTGGTGCTGAACTCTGGATCACGAATCGGCAGACCTGTTTCCAGATCGACTTTTTTCACCCAGTTGGCGGTGTCATCCATTTTATCGGCTGAAACCAAATCACCCGTTTCACGATCCAGGGTGTAGATAATGCCGTTACGATCCGGGTGAGTAAGCAATTTACGCATTTTGCCATTTTTGTCTTTCTGCTCTGACAGCATCATGACGTTAACGCCTGCGTAGTCCCATTCATCGTGAGGTGTTTTTTGATAACCGAATTTAGCCAAACCGGTATCTGCATCACGACCCCAGATAGTCATGGTCCATTTGTTATCGCCTGGGCGCATGGTTTCGTTCCATGGTGCAGGGTTACCTGAACCGTAATAGAACATTTCCAGGTCAGGATCGTAGGCGTACCAACCCCAGTTTGTACCGCCACCAATTTTCCAGGCTTCGTCTTCCCAGGTTTTCAGACCCAGATCTTTTTGACCGTAGTGTGGGTTGGATTTATTAAAGTCATCAGCCAGACCAATTTCTGAGTCGGGACCAGTGGCATACCAGCGCCAGACCATTTCACCCGTGTGGATATCAAAAGCGGTTACATAACCACGAACACCGAGCTCAGCACCGGATGAACCCTGAATGACCAGATCCTTAACAACAAAGGGTGCCTGGGTTTGGGTTTGACCGACACTGATATCACCATTTTCAACTTGCCAGTGCAGTTCACCGGTCTCAGCATTCAAGGCAACAACATGACCATCTAATTGGCTTTTTACAATCATTGCTGGTGTGTTGCTGTCACCTGGCCAGTAAGCCAGACCTCGGTTTACCACGTCACAACAGGCTACCGCACGTGCAGCAGGATCTTGCTTTGGTTTATGTTCCCAAACGAT
>CANQWW010000195.1 GCA_947627655.1 uncultured Acinetobacter sp.
CCACTTACCCAAGTTACGCCTTAAATTTAGCTCAATTAGGGGCGCTTTACATTTCAAATCTTTGTGCAACAAAGCCGTCATCAATTAGAACACTAGCTGTACCTAAAGCCCCACCTACAACTCCTATAGGCTTTGTATAAGGTGATGGATAAATTCCTACAATTGTAGCAGCTTTTCCTGTCTTATCTAAAATACCAACAATATCTTTATTTTCTACTTCAACTCCTTTCCCTCTAAGCTCCGTCCTAATTTCTTGCTGCATCTTTTCATCACTCCATCCTTGTTTAACCCCATAATTTATTAATGATTGAACCGAAGCTATACTGTCAACATTCACAGGATACGGTACGCTCAAATTATTATTCTCCACCGCATTCTGCCCAATTACTCCTGCCAACTGAGCGTTATAACTCGAATCACCTGCAACTCCACCTATTACAGCACCAATCCCTGCTGTTAAATCTCGAATTTGAGTTTTCACATCTTCCGACAATAAATTGGGATTAAACTCACCGGTGAGAGGATCAATCGCTGTTTTCCCATCATCATATTGATGAGTGAAATAAGTTGCTGCCGCTTCACTGCCTCCTGCCATTGGGTTACCACCGTTAATATAGGCTAGCGTTGCACCCCAAATTGCATGCGCAGCCAACTGTGCTGCAGTATTCTTGTCTTCACCGTGGCCAAACTGGCCTCCAATCACCTGAGCTGCATACGGTGCTAGGGTATTGGATGCTATTTTTAGGTATGTATAATATCTTATGAATATTTAATGATGAAAATTTATAAAATGAGTGAGAAAGAAATTAGTCAATATTTAAGTTTCATCCTGCGACATAAACCAGAGGAAATTAATTTAGAGTTAAATTCTGAAGGTTGGGGAAATATTTCTGAGTTGATTGAAAAGTCTCAACCCATTAATAATACAAAGTTAACTTTAGAAATTATCCAAGCAATTGTGAAAAATAGTGATAAAAAACGTTTTCAGATTTCAGATGACAGCTTAAATATTCGAGCTATACAAGGCCATTCTAATGTTAACATCCAACGTAAGTTTACTGAGAAAACACCTCCAGAGTTTTTGTACCACGGCACAGCTACTCGTTTTTTAGACTCTATAAAAAAGCAAGGTCTAATCCCCAAGGATCGGCAGCACGTACATCTCACTGAATGTAAAGATACTGCTTTCTCCGTTGGAACTCGTTATGGTAAACCTCAAATTTTAATAATTAATGCTTGGCAAATGCATGATAAAGGTTTCCAATTCTACGAAGCAGAAAATAATGTATGGTTAGTTAAAAACGTTCCAACGGAATTTATTAGTTTTTCATTTTAACAATTTTGAGGCTTTCACTAAAATGTGGAAGCCTTTTCGAGCCATTCTGAAAAATCTTTAAAAATTATATGATATGGCATATCGCCTAAATCAAATACATAAACCATAGGCTTACCTGTTGTATCCTCTCCATCAAAATATGCTGCCCAATCAAAATAACGTGCAAAGGGAATTAAATTTAAACCATTCTTTTTTCTCATCTTATAAGATAATTTACCACCCTCATTTTCAGAACTAATAAACCACCATCGAAAATTGGGTATTGTACTTAAAGAAGAAGTATCTTTTGACAATGCCAAATACTCGCTCGGATATTTAAATCCTTGAGGCAAAATATCACTAGAATATGGTGTAAAACTCTCTACTTTCATTATTTACTTACCTTAGGATCATAAATACTACCGTGCGGGAACTTGATTTCCCAACCTTTTTCAAATTGACTTTGTTTTGCAATACGTAATTTGATCGCTTCCCCCCAAGTCTTAGGAATTTGACTACCTGACTGAAAACGGTCTTTTTCAGCAGAGGTTAAAGGTGTATTAAAATCTCTAACTTTCGCTTTAACGCTTACGTTTGCTTCACGCGCTGCAAGAATACGAGTATTATCCATACTCGTTGCTGTACCATTTGGCATGATTACAATATCAACAGGATCGCCATTCCATCCATCCTTTTGCATACTTTTAACCATACTCTCATAATTATAATGTTTTCCTCCTTTCTGATAAGAAACAGTTGCTTGAGAAAATGAAAGCTTAGTTGGATCTAAGGAAATTGTTTTCCCATAATTAAATGCTTCTGTAATTGAATCATTATCTCGATAAAAATTATTAGTAATTGTAGCAGCAGTCTTAGAGCCATATTTTTTCCCAATATTTTCAATTACTTCATCCGTTAATTTAATAGGACCACTTAAAGTCTTAGAAAAACCTAGACCAAGCATTGCAACTTTAGCTTCTTGTATTTCCTTTGGAGTCAAATGCTCCTTAGTTATTGGGTCATATTCTGCACCCATTGCAGCTGCTAACTGCCTTATTGTTAAATCATTAATAACCAGTAGAGTTTTTTCACCCAAAGTTTTCTCGGGTATTGGACAGACATATCCTGTCGGACAAGACCATTTTTCTTTTTTATTTTCTTTAACCACCTTTCCATAATTCTCATCAATAATCGAAAACCCATTATTCTCTACCGCATTCTGACTAATTACACCTGCCAGCTGAGCGTTATAAATTGAGTCTCCAGTAACTCCACCTATCACTGCCCCAATCCCTGCTGTTAAATCACGAATTTGTGTTTTTACATTTTCAGGTAATAAATTTGGTTGGAATTCACCATTGACATCTTGGTATTCCTTTTTGTCTTTATATTGATTGGTGAGATAGATCGCAGCAGCTTCACTTGCAACTGCTGCACTTCCACCCGCCGTTGGGTCACCACCATTAATATAAGCTAGTGTTGCACCCAATATCGCATGAGATACTAACTGCGCAGCTGTATTTTTATTCTCACCATGGCCATATTCTTGCCCAATCACTTGCGCTGCATATGGTGCAAGCGTATTGGTCGCCACTTGCAAATCGGTTTGTCCACCCAGTGCTGCGGTAATCGCTGTAGTCACTGCATTTAGTGCGCGGCTGCTATTACCACCCATGCCCCATGCTTGCGCTTGGTCTGATGCATCTTTGTATGCTGGTAATGTACCTTTTAGAAGATTTTGTTTAATAACATAGTCTTTTGTACTGTTATATTCAGCCCACTTTTCACCACCTTCTGCTTTTAGCTTTTCAATAGCTTGAGCTTCTGCTGCTTGCTTTTGTTTTTCTGCTTCAGCTTGTTTGTTTTGGCTATAAGTACGTGTTGCAGCAACAACCGTTGATGTTGCATCCGATACAATCTTTTGCTTGTCTAAGATGGTTTGTAAGTCAGGAACTTCAGCGACTTGTTGGCTCGCGGTATTAATGTCACTATGAATACCTAGTTCTTGAACAGTTGTCTCTTTACCGCCAATATTGATATTACCTTCACTTAAAGTGGCATAAGTCGTGCTGCTGTCTTTGTCTTTGTCTTGCTGTGGTAAAGTCGGACTAAATGTGGTGCTGTCTCTCCAATTCACATTGTTGGTGTATTCTGCACCTGTACTGTCTTTGCCTTTCTCCTCACCAAAGCGTGTACCGCCAGACAAAGCCACTGTCGTTGCATTATGGCTGCTTTCATTTTCAATGTTGCTGAATGTTAGGCTGTTTGCAGTAAGGTCATTGTTCTCTTTCGAAGCTGTAGATGCAATTGCACCGCCCTGCAAATCAACTCGGTCTGCTTTGACATGATAGCCGCCATCACCTGCGAATAAGCCAGACTGCTCGTTTACACTGCTGGATGAACCCTCAGCCTTACTGCTGCTGACGTTGCCTGACGCCTGCCA
>CANQWW010000196.1 GCA_947627655.1 uncultured Acinetobacter sp.
GGTCATTCAACTGACCGGTGTGGCCAGCCGTTATGTCGGGATCTGGATTGCAGCGCTGCTGGTCATTCTGGGTTTACTACCAGCCGTGGCGGGTGTCATTCAGGCTGTTCCTCAAGCCGTACTCGGCGGTGCAGTCATGGTGATGTTCGGTGCAGTAGCAGCATCGGGTATTAACATCCTATCGGGTGTTCATTTAGACCGTCGTGCCCTGCTGATCATTGCGATCTCTCTGGCGCTCGGTTTGGGTGTGGCGCAGGTGCCACAGATTCTGGAACATTTACCTGAACTATTCCGTAATATCTTTAGCTCGGGTGTTGCCACTGGCGGTATTGCAGCCCTTATTTTGAATATTGTACTTCCCGAAACCAAGAAGTAATTTCATATCCAAAAGACACTGTCTGAGTCAGGCAGTGTCTTTTCTATTGGAGAGATTCCCATGGATGCTAAAAGCGAAGTTTTATTAAGACAATATGATTATTTGTCGGGTCGTGTCCTGCTGATTAATCCTCCAACGGATCACTTGCTGGCAGAATTGAATGATCCTCTCCAAGCCGCAGTATGGACCTGGAATTATAATGACTATCAATATTTTCAATCCCTACAGGCAGATGTGCATTTCGGTGTTGAATTCCCTGAGGGTGAGTTTGATCAGGCCGTTATTTTTGTGCCTAAATCCAAAGAACTCTTAAATTATCTCATCCATAATGTGGCAGCACATTTAAGCCAGGGCAGCAGCGTATTTTTAGTCGGCGAGAAAAAAGGTGGCGTGGAACGTGCCTCCAAACAGCTGCAAGCCTATGGTAAAATCCTCAAACTTGATAGCGCACGACATTGCCAATTATGGCAATTGACACTAGACTGCGAGGTCGAGAAAAAAGCGTTAGCTGACTGGGCACAAACCTATAGCATCTCGACTCCCAAAGGTGACTTGACGGTGTGTGCATTACCTGGTGTATTTAGCCAAAATCGTCTGGATGTCGGTACTGCAGTCTTCCTGCCTTATCTGTCTGAGGTGACTTCAGGTAAAATTGCAGACTTTGGCTGTGGCGCAGGCGTGATCAGTGCCTATCTTGCCAAACTCAATCCGAATAACCGTATCTTTGCGCTAGATGTAGATGCTTTTGCCCTGGCTTCAACAAAAATGACCTTTGAGCATAATCAACTTGAACCTGAACAACTTGAGATTAAGGCAGTGACCGGCATTGAGGATGCACCGTTGTTTTTGCATGCCATTGTCAGCAATCCACCTTTTCATCAAGGTATTCAGACCGATTATGCTGCCAGTGAAAACCTGTGCAAGACTTCACGTCGTCATCTCAAATCTGGCGGTGAGTTATGGATTGTGGCGAATCGCTTCTTAAATTATCCCACTTTAATTGAACAAAGTTTTGGTCAGTGTATGGTCAAAACTGATCAACAAGGCTTCAAGGTGCTTTTCGCCAGCACCTCAAAAAATGTTAAGGAATCATGATGAGCGAAACCCAAAACAGCCCCCAGCTGCAGCGTAAGCTGAGTGCTCGTCATCTGAATATGATCGCTATTGGCGGATCAATTGGTACAGGTTTATTCCTGGCTTCAGGTGCAACCATTGCCAATGCCGGACCAGGCGGTGCATTGCTGGCCTATGCCCTGATTGGGGTCATGATTTACTTCCTGATGACCAGCTTGGGCGAACTTGCCACGCATAATCCTACCTCGGGTGCCTTCTTTACCTATGGCACCAAGTATGTCGAGGGCGGATTTGGCTTCGCCCTAGGCTGGAATTATTGGTACAACTGGGCCATTACCGTTGCCTTCGAGCTGGTCGCGGTACAGTTCATCATGAAGTTCTGGTTTCCGGACATTCCGGGTTTTTACTGGAGTGCCCTGTTCCTGGCGGTGGTGTTTGGGATTAATGCCCTGACCGTAAAAGGCTTTGGTGAATCTGAGTTTTTCTTTTCTCTCATCAAAGTACTGGCAATTATTGCATTTATCGTTATCGGCATCTTCATGATTGTAAAAATCATGCTGACCCCCGAAGTTGTGACTTTTGCCAACTGGAGCAAAGGTGAAGCGCCCTTTGTCGGTGGCTTATCTGCCCTGATTGGTGTGGCGATGATTGCTGGATTCTCCTTCCAGGGTACTGAAATGGTCGGTGTCGCGGCAGGTGAATCGAAAGATCCGCAAAAAACCATTCCCGTCGCAATCAAGCAAATTTTCTGGCGAATTTTACTGTTTTATATCGTGTGTATTTTTATTATCGGCACCTTAATTGCCTATGATGACCCACGCCTGTTACAAGCAGCGGCCAGTGACGATATTGCGCTCTCCCCTTTCACCTTACTGTATGAGCAAGCCGGTTTTGCCTTTGCCGCCAGTGTGATGAACGCCGTCATTCTTACCGCGATTCTCTCGGCAGGTAACTCAGGTATGTATTCTTCTACCCGCATGCTGTTTGATATGGCCCGTAAAGGCAGTGCACCAAAGCTCTTTGGTCGTCTGGATGCGCGTGGTGTTCCCATGAATGCACTGTATGCCACCACTGCGATTGCAGCACTCTGCTTCCTGACTACATTTATTGGCGAGCAGCAGGTCTTTAACTGGCTGTTAAATATGTCCGGTATGTGTGGCTTTATTGTCTGGCTTGGCATTGCCGTTTCTCATTATCGCTTCCGTAAAGGTTACTTGACCCAAGGCTATCAGCTGGAAGATCTGGCTTATCGCGCCAAGTTTTTCCCATTTGCGCCCTGGTTTGCTTTTGTCCTTTGTGCCATTGTGGTACTCGGTCAAAACTATCAAGCCGTGTTACAGGGTGATGTGCTCGGCGTGTTATCGACCTATATCGGCATTTTCCTGTTCCTGGCTATCTGGCTCGGTTATAAATGGAAATACAATACCAAACTCATTTCTTATCAAGAGATGGATGTACAACCTATGCGGATTGATCGGGAGTAATCTTCATCAGTCGCTATAAAAAAGCAGCTCTAGAAGCTGCTTTTTTTATTTATAGTCTGAATCTTTCATTCACTATGCCGCATCACAAAGTTTCGATCGTCTATGACAATGGCTTGCTGACAGATCCCTTCGACCTGGCGCTGCTGTTCAAATACGGCTTGAGACATGGGCTCAAAGCTGTCAAAAAAACTGATCTCATGGTCATTCATCTCATAGATTAAAGAGTGATTACCAACCCCTTCCACGGTGTCATAAAATACAATCACAAATCGGCCTGCTTCAACACTGTCTTGGATCTGCTCATACGTCAGTGCTGTTTCGACTACCGGTATTTTCAGTGTATGCGCCTGTTGATAAAAAATAACTTCTTGAGGCTGCTGATCTGGGTCAACAGCAGTATAGAAAGCGGTATCCAGACCTAAGGTTTTTAGTGCCACTGCCAAAGCAATACTGGATGTGCCCATTTCAGGATCATGACAAGTGAGCTGAACCAGATCGGGAATATGCAGATCTATTCCATAATGTTGAAAGATCATCCAGATTGCATAGATACCACTATTGGCTTCCAGATTCTGTAAATCTTCAGGCAGCTCCATACTCATACCAGACTCTCATTTATTCAGGAGCCTGCAGTCTAATGAAAATCCAGACATAAAAAAAGCGGCTCTTTCGAGCCGCCTTTTTTAATCAGTGTTCAATAATAAATTATTGAGCAACTGGTTGCTCTTGTGGAGCTTCTGCTAGAACAGTACGGCTACCAGTGATTGTCGCGAATACACGACGGTTCATAGCACGACCTTCTTTAGTGTTGTTGTCAGCAA
>CANQWW010000197.1 GCA_947627655.1 uncultured Acinetobacter sp.
TGGAATATGAAAAAGCGATTATGCAATATCGCCAGACCATGTATGAAGCCTTTGCCGATGTGGAAAATGCCTTATCCAACCGGACTGAAATCAGCAAGCAGGTCGAGTTACAACGGCGTAATGTTGAACTGGCAGAGCAGACAGAACGGCTGACCGAGATTCGTTATCGTAATGGTGCGATTGCTCTGAAAAATCTGTTGGATGCACAGGAAACCACACGTAATGCACGTTTGAGTCTGGTGCAAACTCGCCAGAATCAATATAACGCCTATGTCACCCTGATGCAGGCACTTGGTGGCAGTCCAATCCGAGAGTTACCTTAAGCCATATAAAAAAAACCGCTGCTTTGGCAGCGGTTTTTTTATGTCAGACTATTTTTCATTTGCAGATAGGCATTTAAATTATTGAGCTGTTGCTGCGCATCCAGGTGCCCGAGTACACTGCCTTTTTCCAGCCATGCACGAGCCAGGGCCACATCACGCTTTACACCGAGACCTTTCGTATAAAGACGCCCCAGATGACTATACGCATCAGCATTCGCTAAAGCTGCTGCTTTTTGATAGTACAGGATGGCCTGATCCATATTGGCTTCCAGAGCGACTCCTTGCTCCAAGACCTCAGCTAAAGCATTCAATGCCTGAGCATTGTGCTGGCTCGCTGCCTGCTGCACATATTGCAGACCTAAGCGGATCTCCTGCTCGACACCTTTTCCCTGAAGATACATAATCCCCAGCTCGGTTTGCGCCTGAGCATGACCGAGTTGTGCCGCCTGATGTAGATAGCGTTTGGCCTGTGCTGCATCTACAGTAAATACCGGGTACAGCCCTGACAAGGCTTGATACAAATACCAAGCTGCCTCAGCTGAACCTTTAACAACGGCCTGATTCAGATATTGAATCGCTTTTTCGCGCGTCGGTAATGGATATTCTGGCTGGCTATAGAAGCGACCAACGGCATAGGTTAAATCTGCATCGGTTTGTGCCGCAATATTATAATGCTGCTTAGCCACCTGCTGAATCATGTGTGTTGCCTGGGTGGTATCCTTGGCTATACCAATTCCATTTAGATAACATAAGGCCAGGCCCATCTGACTAAAATAGTGTTGTGGAGAGCGTTCGGCTGCCGCCTGATATAAAGCAAAGGCCTTTTCTGGCTCTGCTGCAACCAGATAAGATTCGTAATACAATGCTGCGATCATACATAAAGCTTGAGGAAACTGGCTATTGGCGGCTTCACTCCAGTAGCGAAAAGCCATCGTTGCATTCTGTTCCACAAACCAGCCATGAAAATAGGCCAAGCCCAGCAAAGTTTTCGCTTGAACATCTTTATCTTCATAAGACTGCTGTTGCAAGTGTTGCAGTACCCTTTGCCGTTGATCAATATCAATCCTGCCAAATAGTACCCCGGCATAATACTCATATAAGCCCTGCTGATCGCCCAGATGAATACTCTGTTTGATAAAGCGCAGAGACTGCGCCGGGTCTTGC
Source organism: uncultured Acinetobacter sp. (assembly GCA_947627655.1). GTDB lineage: Bacteria > Pseudomonadota > Gammaproteobacteria > Pseudomonadales > Moraxellaceae > Acinetobacter. The sequence goes on from CANQWW010000197.1 coordinate 1,488, forward strand.
GGCAGAATCTGACCTTGGGCATAAAGCTGAGCAACTTTCTGATTGGCTTCCAGATGATCCTGCTGAGCGGCCTGAAACAGATAATGTATGCCTAAACTTACATCTTGCGCTGGGGTATGGGCTAAAAAATGTTGAGCCAGCTGATATTGTGATCCAGCGTGGCCTTGATCTGCATTTTGCATCAGTAATTGCAAACGATGCTGCTCTGCAGTGTCATGATCCTGTTCAGACAACTCTGTAATCCGGTACTGCGCCTCCAGGTTGCCACGTGCGACCGCATGACGATACCAATACAGGGCCTTTTCCTGATCCTGACATTGGTAGCGGTCGCCATCATAAATCTGCCCCAAATGATAGGCCGCATCATCACTGCCGAGACGAAAGGCATTTTCCAGTAAGCTAATGGCATTTTCAGTATTTTGCGGGCGACCAAGACCTTTGAGCTGCATTAAGCCCATGCCCAGATAGGCTTGCGGAAGCTCCTGTTGCTGGGCCAGATCCTGATAGATTTGATAGGCGCGCTGGTAATTTGGCTGCTGAACATCTGAACTCAGACGAGCTGCCAGTTTGAGCTGCGCATCGATCTGCTCAATCCACAAATCATGCTGCACAGCCCGGGCTTGATCTCGTGTTACCGGGTCCGGACGTTTCCACATCCAGATGCCTAAGGCCACGATCCCCAAAATCAGTACCAGTAAGAACCACATTGCTGCTCCCGGACATTATTTTTTTGTTATATGAATATCCTCTTCATTCTAAACGCAGGCAGAAAAAAAGCACAGAGACTGTGCTTTTTTATTTTTTGAATCAGGCTTTTGCTCGCTTTATATCGAGTTTTTTCAAGACTTCCGATACCGCCACCATCGCAAAGCTGGAGGTGACTACCACGGCTGAACCATAGCCACCACAGCGCAAGCCTGCACTTGGACAAACATCGGCACTGGAAAATGGATTATCGATTGAATAGACACACGTAATACCAAATTTTTCTTTGGGCTTTTTACAGATCCCTTTCGCCCGTAGCTGGGCACGCAGTTTGGCCAGCATCGGGTCCTGTTCGGTTTTAGAGAGATCTGCCACCCGAATTTTTAACGGATCTAACTTACCGCCTGCGCCACCCGATACAATTAATGGAATCTTGTTAAAGCGGCAATGCAGCATCAAGGCAAATTTCGCTTTCACATCATCGATACAGTCCAGAATAATGTCAGGATTTCCTGCCAAAATGTCTTTGACATTTTCTGGCGTCAGATAATCATCGATCAGATTGATCTGGATCCGTGGATTAATGGCCCGGCAACGTTCCGCCATGACGGCAATTTTTTCATGGCCCAAGGTCGTGCTCATGGCCGGCAACTGGCGGTTGATATTCGAGGCGGCCACCACATCCATATCGACCAGAGTAAGTTTACCAATCCCGGTACGTGCCAATGCTTCGACAGCCCAGGAACCTACCCCACCAATTCCAATCACCATGACATGACTTTGCTCATAATGATTAAAGCTGTCTTCACCATAAATTTTGGCCACACCGGCAAAACGGCGGTCATATTCATCATCTTGCAGGAGATCGGTCATAGCGCATCAAATCAGTTAAAACACCGCGCTATTTTAACAAAGTCAGCTCGGATTTACTGCCATAAAAATTCTGACACAACATTCGGTTAAAAAATCAGTACGCCTTAATTCAAAGTCATTTAAAATGCTTAAAATACCATCAAAACCTAATAAAGCATCTCAAAACGATTAGCCATTGAATGCCACGAAAACAGGAGCTGCACTGATGTTATTTAGCATTTTGCTTGGCATTTATGCACTCTTGATTGCCAGCTATATCGGCATAGTTTTGGCGAATAAGAAAAAGCACTTCGGTTTCAGTATTGTGGTGCGCTTTTTAACTTTAACGCTGTTTGCCTGTGTTATTTTTGATCATTATGAATCAGAGATCCATTTCATTGTTCTACTTTTACTTTGGGTCGGCTTCGAAAGTTTTGAAAATTTCTTTAAAAAGAAAATTGATCCCGCACTTACGGCATCCAATAAATAAAAAAGAGGCTTTACCGCTGCTGCCCCATAGTTGAAGTGATTCAGTTTAAGCTACGCGCGTGTGGCAAGGATGCCACACATTACCCATCACGACAGGACGTCGTGTATGGGTAATAAGAGACTTTTGCCTACTTTGGGGCTTTCCAAAGTAGGGTTGC
>CANQWW010000198.1 GCA_947627655.1 uncultured Acinetobacter sp.
TTGGCCTGATTTTGTCTTTGCAAAACTTCCCGCGCAACAATGACCTCTTCAGTTTCCTGATCTGTCGCTGTCGCAGTTTCTGCTGAAACAGGCCATGTCACACCCATGCCCAGCATGAGCAGCAACAGCGGTATAGATTTCAGCAGTATTTTTAGCATCGTTCTTTACCTGTTTTTAGAATGCGGTCTTTATTCAAAAGAAACAGTCGGTGCAGTCTGGGCACTTTGCTCGGCACTAAAGTTAGGTTTGGTGTCCATACCAATGACTTTGGCGGTCATGACTTGCGGGAACTGGCGCGCATAGCTATTAAAGTCCTGAACCGTGGTGATATAACGGTTACGCGCTACCGCAATGCGGTTTTCTGTGCCTTCCAGTTGCACCTGTAAATCACGGAACTGCTGGTTGGCTTTGAGGTCGGGATAGTTTTCAGTGACGGCAAGCAGACGTGACAAGGCACTGGTCATCTGTGCCTGGGCTTCCTGATAGCGCTGGAATAATTCAGGGTTTTCCAAGACTTCCTGATCGATTTTGAGACCGGCAACATTGGCACGTGCCTGAGTCACTTCAGTCAGCACCTGCTCTTCATGTGCGGCATAACCTTTGACGACATTGACCAGATTCGGCACCAGATCGGCCCGGCGCTGATACTGGTTCTGGACTTCTGACCAGGACGCAGTCACTGCCTCGTCTTTGACCTGCAAGGTGTTATAGCCACATCCTGTGAGGGACAAAGTCCCGGCAAGCATTAAAATAGTCAGGGATTTGCGCAATGCTTTCATCATTATTCCTCAATTCTTGCATTTTATTGATCTAATTAATTTGATTTTAAACATAATTTTCGACTGTATTGTTAAATTTTATAAATTCTTCTGTTCTATTCATAGTGCTCTGGAGCACTTAACCATTATCTTTAGAAAAAGAAAAACCCGCACTTAGCTAATGCCAGTCAGTTAAACAATTGACTGGCATTTTCTTTTTAAATTTATGATGATATTTGATAGGTGGAAAAGTCATCCGCAACTGTTTGAGGCATGAGGTACATTGTACCGCAAGATTAAAAAATGATTGTTTCTGCGACAAATTTACTTATAGAAGGTGGTTGACGAGTTTTGCGGTGAGGAGCATTGCTCCGCAAGATGCCTTCCTTGCGAAGCTTCGCTTCTCATTTGGGCGAAACCAAAGTAACAAATTATCTGCAACCATTTGAATTTAAAAAGTTAAGACTCCGTCGTGAACAACCATAAAGTTAAAGAGCCTATTTCTAAACTCCTTAACTGACTGACATTACTTACTTAACGGGTTTTTCTAAAAATGCTAAAGAACAGATTAAACCTCAAGATAATCCAGAATCCCTTCTGCGGCCTGACGACCTTCCCAGATCGCAGTCACCACCAAGTCTGAACCCCGCACCATATCCCCCCCAGCAAAGATTTTCGGATTTGAGGTCTGAAACTTGTATGGTTGCTGTTCAGCAGCAACCACACGGCCTGAACCATCCAAGTTGATACTGACATCAGCAAACCAGTCTGCAGGGCTAGTACGGAAACCAAATGCAAGTAGTACTGCATCTGCTGGCAGGATTTCTTCTGAACCTGGGATTGGTTCTGGGCTGCGACGGCCACGGCTATCTGGCTCGCTCAGCTGAGTAGTGACAAATTTCACACCAGTCACTTTGCCATTTTCACCGACGATTTCGATTGGCTGACGGTTGAACTGGAATTCAACACCTTCTTCACGCGCATTTTTTACTTCGCGACGTGAACCCGGCATGTTTTCTTCATCACGACGGTAGGCACAGACTACCGACTCTGCCCCTTGACGGATCGAAGTTCGGTTACAGTCCATCGCAGTATCACCACCGCCTAGCACGATGACTTTTTTACCTTCAACGCTGATATATTCTGCTGGATCTTTTTCCCAGCCTTGGCAACGATTCACGTTGGCAATCAGGAAATCCAGCGCATCATAAACACCATTCAGGTCTTCACCGGTGAAACCACCTTTCATGTAAGTGTAAGTTCCCATCCCCATAAACACCGCATCGTAGTCGGCCAGTAACTGGTCGATGGTGACATCGCTACCAATTTCAGTATTCAGACGGAATTCCACCCCCATACCGGTGAAAATTTCACGGCGGCGTTTCATCACATCTTTTTCCATCTTGAATTCAGGAATACCGAAAGTCAGTAAACCACCAATTTCAGGACGTTTATCGAATACGACTGGCTTTACACCAGCACGAACCAGAATATCCGCACAACCAAGACCGGCAGGACCGGCGCCAATGATCGCGACTTTTTTGTCGGTCCATTTCACATTGGACATATCAGGACGCCAGCCCAAAGCAAAGGCGGTGTCATTAATGTATTTTTCCGCATTACCAATGGTCACGGCACCGAAACCATCGTTTAGGGTACATGCGCCTTCACATAAACGGTCTTGTGGGCAGACACGCCCACACACTTCTGGCAAGGTATTGGTTTGATGGCACAGTTCAGCAGCCTGAAATAAACGGCCTTCCGCCACCAGTTTGAGCCAGTTGGGAATGTAGTTATGTACCGGACATTTCCACTCACAATACGGGTTACCACAACCCAGACAGCGATGGGTCTGGTTTGCTGCAACTTCAGTCGTAAACGGCTTATAAATTTCCACAAATTCTGCTTTGCGGACATCAATATCTTTTTTCTCTGGATCTTGGCGTGCTACATCCAGGAATTGAAAGTCATTACTTAGGCGTTCTGCCATGTCTCTCTCCGTGGGTCGATGCAGGGGGGTTACCTTGCCCTGCATCTGCCTTTATTTCTGCAGTCGTGGAATTATTGTGGATCAGCTTGAGTGGTTTTTAACAGCGTTTGCAAGTTAGCAGCTTTGGGTTTAACCAACCAGAACTTACGGCTGTAGAAATCAAACTCGTGGCGGATCTTGTACGCCCAAGCACTACCAGTTTCTTGAATATGTTCATCCAAGATACGACCCAGGAATGCTTTATGCTCTTCCATCGCTTCAGTGGAAATACGGTTCAGTTCAATTAGCTCATGGTTATAATGATCAACAAAGTCATTATCCAGATCCAATACATAAGCAAAGCCCCCGGTCATACCCGCACCAAAGTTATGCCCGACTTTACCGAGGACGGTGACGATACCGCCGGTCATGTATTCACAACAGTGGTCGCCAGCCCCTTCAATCACGGCAAAGGCACCCGAGTTACGTACGGCAAAACGCTCACCCGCAGTCCCTGCGGCAAACAGTTTCCCGCCCGTTGCACCATACAGACAGGTATTGCCAATGATCGCGGTATTTTGGGTCTGGAATGGTGAACCTTTCGGTGGGAAGATCGAGAGTCGTCCACCGGCCATGCCTTTACCGACATAGTCATTGGCATCGCCTTCCAGTTTGATATGCAGGCCACCGGCATTCCAGACACCGAGTGACTGACCCGCCGTACCGACCAGATTCACTTTCACTGGATGGGCTTCCATGCTCAGGTTGCCATAACGTTTGGCAATTTCACCCGAGATCCGCGCACCGATTGAACGGTCACAGTTACCGATACTATAACCGTATTCACCGCCTGTACCGGCTTCGATCGCTGGCAACATCTCTGCTACCATTTTTTCAGCCAGGATGCCTTTGTCAAATGGCGCATTG
>CANQWW010000199.1 GCA_947627655.1 uncultured Acinetobacter sp.
GATTGATATTCCACAATACCGATTGCACAAAGACCTTATGTTCATACATGGCAATCAGCATACCCAGACTATAAGGATTGAGCTCTTGCATTAAAATGGTCGAGCTAGGCTGGTTACCGGCATACTGCTTATAGGTCGGCAGATCGGCCAGTTCACTGGCATCCAGCGCCTGATTGCCAAAAGCCAGTAGCCGCGACTGCGCCAGACAGTTGGACAGGGCCAAATGATGCTGTTCAATCAGCGCATCGGCATTATCGACATAGGTAAACTGGTTAGCATTATAACGCTGCACCGGCGCAATAAAATCACTGCTGACCGACTGGGTGCCCTGATGCAATAACTGATAGAAGGCATGCTGGGCATTTGGCCCGACTTCTCCCCAGATAATCGGACAGGTATCCCAGTCGACTTTGTTGCTATTGCGCTGAATGGATTTACCATTGGATTCCATTTCCAGCTGTTGCAAATAAGAGGCAAAATATTTCAGCCGGCCATCATAAGGCAACACCGCATGGGTCTGAATATCCAGAAAGTTATTATTCCAGACGCCTAACAGTCCCATCAACACCGGAATATTCTGTTCAAATGGGGCAGTCTGGAAATGCTCATCCACCGCATGGGCACCCGCTAAAAAGTGCTGAAAACCCTGCACCCCGATGCTCAATGCAATCGGCAAGCCAATACAGGACCAGAGCGAATAGCGGCCTCCGACCCAGTCCCAGAGCAGGAACTGATTTTCCGGGGCAATGCCCCAAGCCGTCATTTTTTCCGGCTTGGTCGAAACACCAATAAAATGATGCTGGATCGTATGCAGGTCCTGTCCCAGGGCTTTTTCCAGCCACAGACGTACCGTTTGTGCATTAGATAAAGTATCAATCGTACCAAAGGATTTCGAGGAAATAATAAACAGCGTGGTTTCAGGGCGCAGCTTATGCAGCAGATCGGACAGCTGGCTGCCATCCATGGTCGAGACGAAGTGTACGCTTAAGGGACGCTGGGTCGGCTGCTTGAAGTCAGACAGCGCCTGACTGACCATCAGCGGTCCCAAATCCGAACCGCCGACCCCGATATTGACCACATCCTGAATCACTTCACCGGTGGCACCGCGGTACTGTCCGGCATGAATTTTTTCCACCAGGCTAAACATGCGCTGTAGCTGGGCATGTACCTCGGCAGCCAGTTCAGGATGCTGTTCGCTCTGCTGTGGCAAACGTAAGGCCCAATGCATTGCCGCACGCTGCTCGGTATAGTTGATCTGTTCCTGGGAAAACAGGCGCTTGATCCACTGTTTCAGGTCTTGTGCCTGTGCCAGCTGCACCAGTGCCTGCAACACCTCCTGATCGATGCGGTGCTTGCTAAAATCAAAGGTTAGCGGCTCTAGATTGACCGAGAAATGCTGAAAACGCTGCGGATCTTGCTGAAACAGCGCTTGCAGATGCTTGTGTTCAAACTGCTGTTTTAACGTATTTAACCGGCTTAAAACAGTTTCTGTATCTTCGAGGGGATAAGGTTGCTGAATTACACTCATTAACGTCCTACTCCCTTATAGGCAAAGCCTTGTGCTTTCATATAATCCGGATTATAGATATTACGTCCATCCAGGATCAGCGGATGCTGCATTTGATTGAGCAGAATGCGGTAATTCGGACTCCAGTACTGTTTCCAGGCCGTGAGTATACATAAGGCATGGGCTCCATTGACCGCCTCATACTGATCTGTGCAATACACCAGGTCATCCCGTTGTCCATAGACTTTTTCAATTTCTGCCAGCGCTTGCGGATCATGCAGCTTGACAGTCACGCCTTGTGCCCAAAGTGCGGTCAACATGGCATGAATTGGCGATTTTTGGATACGCGAGGTATTTTCCTTAAAGGCGGCGCCCCAGATCGCCACAGTTTTTCCGGCCAGATCACCATGGTAATAATTCCACAGTTTGCGAAACAGCAGCTCTTTTTGCTGCTCGTTAATTTCCCAGACCTGAGCCAACAGTTGGCTTTTCGCCCCGGTCCCCGACACAGTACTGGCTAGGGTTTGAATATCATGCGAGAAGTTTTCACCGCCAAAACCCGCTCCCGGGTACAGATAAGACGAGCCAATCCGGCTATCCGCGGCCAGCCCCTGACGCACATGTTCAATATCAATACCGAGTTTTTCTGCCACCAGCGCCAGATCATTGATATAACTGATGCGTGTGGCCAGCATGCCGGAGACACTCAGCTTGGTAAATTCTGCATCCAGCACCGGCATAAACAGATATTGCTGTTCCCGTGGGAATAACGGCCTGAGCAGTTCCTGCAACACCGTTTTCGCTGCCGCATTGTGATAGCCGACAATCAGCTGGCTGGCTTCAGTCAGACTGCGTAAGGCATTCCCTTCCTGAATTACATCCGGTAAGTAGATCCAATAATCTTCAGTAAGAATCTGCTGGAATTTTTCGGTGCCATGCAGGCCCAAGGTGGAGGCATTAATCATCAGTTTAGGATGAATAATCGGGCGCTGCTTGAGCTCTCGCAGGATTTCCAGACCTTGAACTTCTTCAGTTGGACTTAGACTGAACAGATAGACATCCACATCTAAAGGAATAGCCTCGAACTTGCAGTATTGTAAAAAGCCCTTGGCATGCTGCTTGTTCAGCAATTGCTGTACCGCTTCATCCTGCGCATAGACCTGCTCGGAAGAGGGTTTTTTCAGCAAGTCACACCAGTAGACCTGATGACCACATTCTGCCAGTAAAGCTGCCATGACCCCGGCATACAGGGTCTGACCAAATACTGCAACGTTCATACGCGTCCTTCTTATTTTGAATCTGTGTTTAGAGTTTTAGTTCCTGAATCAAGGCCTTGAAGGACTCACCCAGTGCTGGATGATCCACGCCATAATGCAATACCGCTTTGAGATAGCCCAGCTTGCTGCCACAATCAAAAGTCTGGCCTTTCATACGGTAGGCTTCTACAGAGTCAGTCTGCTGGAGCATGGCAATCGCATCGGTCAGCTGAATTTCATTACCTGCGCCACGTGGCGTCTGTTCCAGAAGCTGCATAATTTTTGCCGGCAGAATATAACGGCCGACCACGGATAGGTTCGAAGGTGCAGTTCCCACCGCTGGCTTTTCCACAATGCCTTGCATCAAGGTACTTTGCCCTTCCGCCGGTGCTGCTGCGACATCGACAATACCATACTGGTCGACCAGGTGATCCGGCACGGCTTCAACCATAATCTGCGAAGCTTGTGAGGCATTAAAGCGCTGAATCATCAGGCTTAAATCATTACTGCTGTCCTGATCTTTGACTAGGACATCCGGCAGTAAGACCGCAAAGTCATCATTACCGACCACACTTTTAGCACACAGCACGGCATGGCCTAGACCCAAAGGCTGGGGTTGACGCACACTGATGACACTGACATGCGGTGGCAGAATTTCAGTAATTTCCTTAAGCAGGTCAAATTTCTTTTTTTGCTCTAAGGTGGTTTCCAGCTCAAAACTACGGTCAAAATAGTTTTCAATCGATGCTTTTGAAGAATGTGTCACCAAAATAATTTGTTCAATTCCGGCGGCTACCGCTTCACGGACCACATATTCAATCGCCGGACGATCAACCACAGTGACCATTTCTTTGGGAATCGA
>CANQWW010000200.1 GCA_947627655.1 uncultured Acinetobacter sp.
TGTCAGGTGATTTGCCAGCAGACTTCGTTGCAAAAGCAGATGCCTATATCGCTGAAGTGAATGCTAAAGCTGAAACCATCGCGACACGTAAAGCAAGCCAAAATGCATTGCACGCACTGGTGCCTGCATTGCCAGAAGTACTAGGCGGCTCTGCTGACCTTGCTGGCTCGAACCTGACTTTATGGAAAGGTGCACAAGGCGTACAGGATAATCCAGCCGGTAACTACGTACACTACGGCGTACGTGAATTCGGTATGACTGCGATTGCTAACGGTGTTGCACTGCATGGCGGTTTCATTCCTTATGTAGCAACATTCCTGATGTTCATGGAATATGCGCGTAATGCAGTACGTATGTCTGCGCTGATGAAACAACGTGTGATTCATGTCTACACGCATGACTCTATCGGTCTGGGTGAAGATGGTCCTACGCATCAGCCAATCGAGCAAATTGCATCTTTACGTGGCACACCAAACCTGAATACATGGCGTCCATGTGACACCGTTGAAGCCGCAATTTCTTGGAAATCTGCTTTAATGCGTGCTGAAGGTCCAACAGCGTTGATCTTCTCTCGTCAAAACTTGCCTTTCCAAACGCGTACTCAAGCACAGATTGAGAATGCAGCGAAAGGTGGTTATGTACTGGCTGAAGAAAAGGGCGAATTAAAAGCGATTATTATTGCTACGGGTTCTGAAGTATCGCTGGCGATGGAAGCTTATGCACAGCTTGAAGGCGTGCGTGTGGTATCTATGCCATGTGCTGAAGAGTTCGTAAAACAGGATGCGGCATATCGTGAAGCGGTTCTGCCATCTAACATTCGTGCCCGTGTTGCAGTTGAAGCAGCGCATGTCGATTACTGGTGGAAGTTTGTCGGTCTGGATGGTCGTGTGATCGGTATGACGACTTATGGTGAGTCTGCACCTGCCAAAGATCTGTTCCAGCACTTTGGGATCACGACTGAAGCAGTAGTTGCAGCGGTAAAAGAAATTACTGCTTAATCATTCGATTAAACAGTTTCTAAAGGGCGCCTCAGGTTTGGGGCGTCTTTTATTTTTGTCTTTTCAATGGTTTTTTTTATAGATGAACCGCTGGAAAGACGTCTCCATGGTTAATTGCAAGAAGTGAGATGAACATGAGCTTGTATGAGCAAATTAATGATGAAGTTACCTTGATGGATGCTGGTGAGCAGAAGTGGATTGGTCAGGATTTACCTCTTGAAGCAATGGTTGCTGTAGAACTGTTACTGCAAGAGCTGGCTGAAGAAAAGGTCATTAAAGTTCGTCGTAAAAACCATGAAAAACAATCTGGTTTAAAACAGGTAGATCGTATTCTGGTAGAAAAACTGTAAGACCAGTGGTTGAAAAATTAGCCCCTCAATGGGGCTTTTTTTATGCCTCATTATTTTTTGGAAATACAGCAATTCTGTTTTATGATTCTTAGATTAGCATTTGAAAAGGGTGTTATTTTTCATAAAATAGCCTAAGAAAATCCTGCATTTGAAGCAAAGATCATTATGACGATAACCGACAAAATTAAAATTGTGCCTTTAGAACAGATCAGTCAGTCGCAATGGCTGCCACTCTGGCAAGCCTATCAGGAATTTTATCAGACCAAATTGGCTGAAGAGGTGAATAACTCCACCTGGCAACGTCTAACCAACCCTGCATTTAACTCTATATATGGCGTTGCTGCGATACTGGATCAACAGGTGGTCGGTATTGTCCATGTGGTTGAGCATGACAGTTGCTGGACCTTAACGCCGTATGCCTATTTGCAGGATTTATTTACTCATCCTGATTATCGCGGGCAGGGCGTGGCAAACCTGTTGATTCAGCATGTCTATCAGGTGGCAGAGCAACGTAATTGCGACCGTGTTTACTGGCTCACGCATGAATCAAATCGTCAGGCACAGCTGCTCTATGACAAAGTTGCTAAAAAAACCGGATTCATTCAATACCGAATGGGTTAAGCGTAGAAATTTAAAAAAATAACTTACAAATTTATCGTTTCATCGCTGCAACAAAACGTTTTATCTTTAGGGCTGTAAATATTGCTGAATTCTATACACTGAATAATATCCGAAACGAGAGATAAAAACATGAATTTCAAAACATTAGCACTAGGCTTAGCGGTTTCATCTGTCGCAACATTTTCTATGGCTAAACCAGTAACCTATACGATTGATCCAACGCATACTGCAACAGTATTTAACTGGGATCATTTCGGTTTTTCTACACCATCTGGTAATTTCTCTGATATTCAGGGCAAAATCGTAGTAGATAATGAACAGCCGGCAAAGTCATCTGTAAATGTAACAATTCCGGTATCTAGTATTAATACCAATGTACAAGCCTTGGATGATCACTTAAAGAAAGCTGATTTTTTTGATGTAGCTAAGTATCCAAACATTAGCTTTAAGAGTACCAAAGTAGAAACTCAGGACAAAAAGAACTTTAAAATTACCGGTGATTTGACCATTAAAGGCGTGACCAAGCCTGTGGTATTGGATGCGGTTCTAAACAAACAGGCTGAGCATCCAATGATGAAAGTTCCAGCAATTGGTTTCAATGCAACCACGTCATTTGACCGTTCTGCATTTGGTTTAGGTGCCAATGTACCAAGTGTTGGTGATAAAATTACTGTGCAGATTACCACTGAAGCCACTGTACCTGCGCCTACCAAGAAATAATATTCTCTTTATAGGCAGTAAAAAAGCACCTGAATCAGGTGCTTTTTTTATCGTATCAACTGGCTGTGAGTCTAATCGCGATTTAGAATCAGCAGGCAGCCAAAACTGATAAAGATTCCGCCGGTAATTCCATCAATCCATTTGGCAAATTGTTGGTAATAAGTTGTCATCTTTGGCATTGAAAAAATAACGGCGACCACCGCGAACCAGAGCAAACTTTCGATAAAGATTAAAAGCAGCAGAGAAGACTGTTCAGATAAACTGGCATGCGGACTAATCGCTAAAGAAAAAACACTACTAAAATAAATTAGCGCTTTAGGATTGGCCATGTTGGTGAAAAAACCTTGAAGCAGTAATTTAAGATACGAGGGCTGAACGATAGAAGGAGCTTCTTCTTTCGATTGTGTTGCAGATAGAGATGTTTTAAAGCTCGACTTCAGCATCAAACTACCCAGATAAAGCAGATATAAGCCACCCAATAGCATGAGCACTTGCTGTAACCAGGCAATTTTCTGGAATAAAAAATGCAGGCCGCTGAGTGCGCAAATTGACCAGACCAGAATACTGAATGAAATTCCGAGGGCTGCGCATAAGGCATGCTTTCTGGACTGCCGGATGGCACTTTGTGTGACAAAGAAAAAGTCCGGCCCTGGACTAATCAGGGCAAAAAAATGAATCACGGCAATGCCGAGTAATGCGCTCATAAGGTTTCTACAATTGAAAAGAAGGATTCAGCCTGGAATTTATCTGAAACTAGGAGGTGATATTTAATTGCGCCAGATATTGCTCTAGTACAGTTTGCGAGGCGGTTTCCAGTACAGGTGCAAATTGAAGATTGGCAGCGCGTAGTGCAGGAATATCAATTTTAGCCTGACTTAATTCACAGCTATGGCCAATCAGCCATTTTTCCAGACTGTC
>CANQWW010000201.1 GCA_947627655.1 uncultured Acinetobacter sp.
CCTTGTTTTAAACGGACACATTTGCCATCTTTCAGGTCAATTGCAGGGATGATCAGCATGCTTTCGCTCCTGGCCTATCTTCGAATGAATTTGAATGGCAGCCATCTTAGCAAATAAATGCTGGTTTTCTAAATCTAAATCATGAATCTCATATATGAAAAAAACCTGTCATGAACAGACAGGCTGGAGTGAATACATGAGGCTTCTTGCTTCTTTTGTGCATTGTTATTATTTTAAGTCGTCATAACGCGCAGATTAGACATATTGCTGCGGCAGACTCAACTCCAGATCGAGCGGACTGACCTTGCTCAGCTGAGTACCCAGGTCATATAGCCCAGCATTGACTGCGCCTATAGTCGAGCCCGCTGTGGCGACTACATCACCGACCACAGGCAGGCTAGTTACGGTATCTGTAATCGGTGCCAGGTCATCAAGAAGGGCATCCACCGTCCCAGATACGTCTTGTACAACCCCACCCACGGTCGCCACTGGATTATTCAGCAGGTTGCTCACCAGATCCAAAGGCTGAATACCCGCGACATAATCCCCGGTTTCTGCGACCAAGCCACTTAGATTAGATGCTGTCTGACCGACAGCTGCAACCACATCGCCGACGACTGGTAAAGAAAGCAGTGGGGCAGTCAGCGGCGCCGTAGTCTCTAAAACACTATCTAGAATATCAGAGACACCGCCCAAGCTTTGACCGACCAGGTCGGTGGTTCCATTGAGTAATGTATCGACCCCGCCCAGCAGGTCACCTTCCAAGAGCTTATCCGCAACCGCATGGACGCCGGAACTGATACCGCCGAGTAGCCCCGTTGTGCTGTCCAGCACTGTTTCAACGGTGTTACCGATCACAGGCAGTTGAGTCAGCGCATCGGTCAAAGGCGCCGTCAAGGTGCTCACGACTTCAACCACTTCGTCCACGAGCGTGATCACTGCCTTAGTCAGAAATCCCACGACCTTACTGATGCCTTGCACTGCCAGTGTAAATACACCATTCAATTTACTGCTTAATAAGCTTGCCATTATCTGTACCCTCTTGAATATACCAGTGTCTACTGGTGAAAAAATGATGCAATCGCTTATGTTTTAGCAAAAAATAGAAAAATTCATAGAGGCTAAAAACTGTAATTAAACCGATAACTTGCATTCATTTTAAGGAAAATTGATATTTATCAATAAATTAATAATAAAATTTTGATTTTGTGAAAAAATGTAATTAAAACAATAAATTAAGTTGATTATTTTGGTGCTTTAAACTTTGGCTGAGCTGTGTTGTGGTGCATGAAGAACAGCGCACATCCGTGCATTGGCAAGAAAGCTGAAAAAGCTGCGTAATTCATACTAATTTTGCAAAAATGAAGCGGTTCAGCTGCCAGTTTTTGGGGCAACAGCAGCTTTACATAAGATGAACAAAGAGGATGGAATAACCTTCAGTTTTAGAGCGCTAGATCATTAGCTCTTTTCAAAAACAGGAAGCTTTTGCAGCACGAAGCCTTGTTGTTTGAGTTCAGGCGTTAAGAGATTGCGCTGCCAGAGTTCTTGCAGAATTAAAATACAGGCATAAGCATCTGCAGCGGCATAACCAATTTGGGCTTGGCTCAAGTGCCGTGCGGCCCAATTTGAGGTGCTGACTTTACGTGATTTTGGAAAATTGACTTGAAACAATAAGGCCATGGCATTTTTTACCCCAACAGGGTGCTGAACGCCAAAAGACTTAAAGCATTTGGACAGCTCTAGAGTACCACGCAGTTCTATCCCTTTTTTACGGAACAAGTGCTTGTCATTTTTTAACCCAAAACCGGCCTTGATCTGAGCTGGATTGGCCAATACCGGTTGCAAAAATTGCCATAATTCGCGGTTCATCTGAAACAGATAGACACGGTCCAAGGTCGCCAGCTGAATTACATGCGGTCCCGTAGATGGTTCATTGACCTTAAAGGTGGGTTTGGACTCTGAGTCAAAGCCAAAGTAAGTCGCCTGTTGCAGGGCCTGACGGTAGGTCTCGGCCTGAGCGAGGGATTGAATCACGACAATTTTATCAGTTGAGATATTCTGAAAGCGCGGCAGGCTTGCAATTTGCGCCTTGTCTGGCAAGTTTGCGGTCAGCAGGGTATCCATACATCATTGCTCTCAGTCCTTAAACATTCAGCTTAAAGCTTTTTGGTATGCGGCCAAAGTACTTTTCTTTAACTCGCACTGAAAGCTACGCTAAAAAATCCCGACCTGAGCACAGGCCGGGACATGACCATGAGCTTGAATGAAGTCGGCTATGGCTGTTGCAAGATGCTGGATTGGGCACGAGTCACATAGTCTTGATAGCTTGGCACTGCAAGCGCTGCCACCACACTCAGGACAATGACCAGAATATAAAGAATCGCCAGCACGCTTTCCCAGCCCCGGGTCGTACGTGGCTGACCAAATTGGTTATTGTCCTGGTTGCCCGGAGCAAACAAGATATAAAGTCCGAATAAGACATTGATCACAGGCACCAGCACCAATAGCGCCAGCCAACCGCTATGATTACGGTCGTGTAAACGGCGAATCAGGAAGATAATACTGAAATAGACGACTGTACCATAAATCAAGATCAGGGCTACGATGGCAGGTAGAGACATGTTGCCGTCTGGACTGAACAAAGCACGCGCGCCTGGCAGCAGAGCCATGATCAAAATCACCCCAATCATCAAGCAGAACCCCAGCAACATGTTCCAGGCCAGATAAGAACGACGTCCAAAACGTCCCCCGACATTTAATGCCGAATCATTTAAATTATTCATGATGTTTCCCCTTTTTTATGGTTTTAAAATTTTTATAATTAAATCAATGATATCTGTATTTTTGTAAAAATAAAAGCTGAAATTAAATCCATAAAAAAGCCCGCATCAAGCGGACTTTACCGTCGTTTGGAAAATCTAGATCTTCCATTCCACAAAGTTTTTTAGCAGTTGCAGGCCAGCGGTATGGCTTTTTTCCGGATGGAACTGGGTCGCAAACAGGTTTTCTTTATGCAGCGCGGTACAGAACGTTAAGCCATAGTCACAGGTTGCTGCCACAATACTTGTGTCCTGCGGCTCGACATAGAAGCTGTGTACAAAGTAAAAACGTGCATCCTGTTCGATGTCTTTCCACATCGGATGACTTGGATCAGCTTGCTGTACCTGGTTCCAGCCCATATGCGGTACTTTTAGGCCGTCTACATCGGGAAAGCGTTTGACTTCACCTGCAAAAATACCCAGTGCATCGGCACCGCCATTTTCTTCAGAATGTTGCATCAAAGCTTGCATCCCGACACAAATGGCCAATACCGGCTTATTAAACACGGCATTGCGCACCACGTCATCAATCCCTGCTTCGTGCATGCCTTGCATACAGTCACGCATGGCACCCACACCCGGAAACACAATCTTGTCAGCCTGTGCAATAAGCTTTGGGTCATTGGTCACATCAACTGTGGCACCGACATGCTCAAGTGCTTTAGCAGCCGAGTGCAAATTTCCCATGCCATAATCAAGAAGGGCAATACGGGTCATTACAGCGTTCCTTTGGTTGAAGCGACCGTG
>CANQWW010000202.1 GCA_947627655.1 uncultured Acinetobacter sp.
CGACCAGTGCCGGTCCGCTGCTCTGCGGCGGGATTACCGTGTTTGACCCGACTCTCAAACATCAGATTCAGGCCATTCATCATGTTGGCGTGATTGGCATTGGCGGTCTTGGTCATATGGCCATCAAGCTGCTCAAGGCTTGGGGCTGTGAAATTACCGCCTTTACCTCGAATCTGGATAAAACTGCTGAGCTGCATGCCATGGGCGCAGATCATGTGGTGCATAGCCGCGATCCGGCTGCGATTAAAACGCTGCGTGGCAAATTCGATTTGCTACTCAGTACCGTCAATGTGACGCTAGACTGGCGGGCTTATCTGGCCACACTGGCACCAAATGGCACGGTGCATATGCTCGGTTTACCCCTAGAGCCGATGCAGATTTCTGCGGGCTCATTAATTGGTGGTGCTAAATCCGTGACTGGTTCACCAACCGGTTCACCTGCAGCCTTGCGTCAGCTGTTACAGTTTGCGGCACGTAAAAATATCGCCCCACAAATTGAGCTATTGCCGATGTCGCAGCTCAATGCAGCGATTGAACGCCTGCATTCAGGCCAGGCACGCTACCGGATTGTACTGAAAGCGGATTTTTAGTCGCGGAGCGGAACTGCTGTCTGACCCAGTCAGCCAGACACTGAATGGCCTGGCAGATCTCATCGGACAGCTCATGCCCGGCATTCAGCCGCACACAGTTATTATAACGCGCGTCCTCGCCAAATAATAAACCCGGCACGATATTGATCCCGTGCTGCTGGGCAAAGTCATACATGGCAATACTGTCGATACATTCAGGTAACTGTAGCCATAATACATATCCCCCCGCAGGCTGATTCAATCCAATGGGAATACCAGAAAAGGCCTGCTCAATACACTGTCGATAATCCTGTAGCTGATGTTTTAAAATCGGTTTTAGCTGGTTCAAATGCTGTCTATAGGCACGACTACGAATCAAATCGGCCAGCCCCAGTTGTAAAGGCGTATTGACACTGACATTTTGCAACAGCAATTTTGCCTGTAAAGACTGTAAACGTTCTGGCAGGCAGAACCATCCCACCCGATAAGCCGATGACAATGATTTGGATACCGAGCCGCAATACACTACATACCCGGCCTGATCCCAATACTGAATCGGCAAAGGACGGTTGGCGGCATAACTGCATTCGGCATAAATATCATCTTCAATCACTACACACTGATAGGTTGCAGCAAGTTGGGCGATATGCTCTTTTTCAGACTGGCTGAGGCAAAAACCCAGTGGGTTTTGATAGTTGGCCGTGAGTAAACATGCTTTCGCATTCGGCTGCTGCATGGCCTGTTCCAGCCGGGCCAGATCGAAACCTTGGGTATTGGCAGGAATTTCAATGATTTTTCGCTGTAATAAAGCCAGCAATTGCAACTGACCATTATAGTTCGGCGTGGGTACAATCACGGCATTATCTACTTCGGTCAGACTTTGCAATACCACCGACAAGGCCGGCATACAGCCATTGCTGATGTAAATCTGCGCAGGTGGAATAAAAAAACCATCCTCCGCCCAGTGCTCAGACAGGGCCTGTCTTAAACTCAGATGCCCCTGCCGGTTACTATATAAAAAGTCTTCGGGTTGAGCATGTTTTAAGGCACGTTGTACCGAACGGCGCAAGGCCTGAAT
Source organism: uncultured Acinetobacter sp. (assembly GCA_947627655.1). Classification (GTDB taxonomy): domain Bacteria; phylum Pseudomonadota; class Gammaproteobacteria; order Pseudomonadales; family Moraxellaceae; genus Acinetobacter. The sequence goes on from CANQWW010000202.1 coordinate 1,648, forward strand.
CGGGATTAAATTGGGCGAGAGCTGAATCGACCCTAGCTGAACCAGCCTGCTATTAATGGCGGCATTCTGAATCTGAATCTGCAAGTCCAGATTGGAAACCTCGCGTGCAGAAGCCTGAAAATCGGGATGCTCGGGCAGGCCAAGCGGCTGCGTGCTGCTCATCGCCCGGACAAAATAACCTATTTTTTCTCGCGCCTCGATCCATCCCTGCGCTTCAAGCAAGGCATAGCAACTTTTGACGGTATTCAGACTCACCTGATGCTGGGCAGCAAACTGCCGGATAGAACATAAGCGCTGTCCGTACCTGAGCTCCCCTGACTGGATTTTCTCCCTGATGCTATTGGCAAGTAATTGATATTCAAACTGAAGCCCTGTACCCATTTTTTAAAATTTCTTGTAGCTGTACCCCACAGCCTAACAAATTTAAGCTTGGCGTTATATAAAAAAAGCAGGGTTTAAGCGGGAGAAAAATGAATCTGGTATTTAAATGCAGTCTGGCTGGCGTGATGTTGATTCTGACCGGCTGTGACACTGAAACGGTAACATCCGCCCAGCAACAACAACACTTTATCTGTAAATCGCTGATTCAGGGCTTTCTGCGCATACAGACACTCGGTCATTATCAACTCGATAAGGATGACAAAATTGCTGCTGAACTGACTCAGTTAAACTATATTGTCCAGCCTGAGCACAGACAATATGGCTTACCGCAGCAACAGCGCCTCCGGTTCAGCTGTCTCCAGCAGCACAATCTGGTTCAGGTCAGACTCATCGATCCGAGCCATGCACAGGCACAGCTAGTTTTAAGTCTGGCCATTCCCTCATCTGCACATATGAAACGTTTAACTGCCTATACCTGGACAGCACGATAAGACTAGGTTTCCAGCTTATTTTAAAGCTTCAGGTAAAGGGTTAAAAAACGGCTGCTGGTTTAACTGCTGTTTCATTTTTTGCAGCATCTGATAAGGCTGCTGTTGCACAAACATATTAACAAAGGTCAGTGGAATCGAGCCTTCCGGGTTGGCATAGCCATAGGTCGAGACCTTGACTTTTTTGTCACCCAAGCGCTGAAAGGTCCAATCCCCTTCATATTGAGTCAGACGCACATAATCCGGATTCAGCGGATAGCCTTTTTGCAGGGCCTTATTCTTAATCGTGATCTGTCCATGCTGATCCCGGATCATTTTCCCTTGTACCACCAGATCGCGGTCTTTTAAGGGAAAAGGAAAGTCCAGCACCATGTATAGGGTGAAATCGCCTTTGCTATCATCGCGGGACAAAACCCGGACACTGCCCATATAAGGCACCCATTTCACTGCATGTTCGACATCCAGAATCAGCGATACAGCCTGTTCCATCGGCACATCATAGGTCGTTTCCGCTTTATAGAGAAATACCGGATTATTTTGATTCTGGTAAGTCCAAACCTTAATATTATTCTTGTGAAGACTGAGCTTGGCATTTTGGATAGATGTGGGCTGTGCTGTAGCAGCAAAGGCTACAGCACAGAGCATGAGTAAAACGTTCTTCATTCCGTGGTCTTCTTATTTTAGTTTTAAGCTATTTTTATTGGGGTATTTGAAGAAATATTATACGTTTATTTCATTAAAGCCAAGTACGTCCTTCATATCGTATTTATCTGCTTCACGGCCGACCACCCAGGCAGCGGCACGAACGGCGCCAGAGGCAAAGTTCATCCGGTTGGTGGCTTTATGGGTGATTTCTACCCGCTCGCCTTCGCCGATAAACATCGCCGTATGTTCACCGACAATGTCACCACCACGAATGGTCTGGAAACCAATGCTTTGACGCTCACGCGGACCGGTATGGCCT
>CANQWW010000203.1 GCA_947627655.1 uncultured Acinetobacter sp.
GGTAAAGGTGGTATTGCCTACTTGTTAGAATCGAATTACAACGTGACTTTACCACGTCGTTTACAGATCGAATTCTCGCAAATCGTGCAGCAAAAAACTGATGAAGACGGTACTGAAATTTCGGCACAAGCGATCTGGACATTGTTCAAAGAGACCTATGTTGATGCTAAAGATGCGCATTACGCTGCCAAGAACTACAAATTGTCAGATGAAAATGGCAACCAGGTGATTGAGCTAGATGTGGAAGTGAACGGTGAAACTCAGCGCTTACGTGGTGAAGGTAACGGTCCGATCTCGGCGATCTTGGATGCATTACAATTGCCAATCGACGTATTGAACTATGAAGAACGTAGCATCAGTTCAGGAGCGCATGCCAAAGCCTTGGCCTTGGTTGAAATTCAAGTCAAAGGAACCGGTAAATCTGCCTTTGGTGCCGGCGTACATGACAATATCGTGACCTCATCCATTGAAGCGATTATCGCCTGTACCAACCGTCTGATTGACCAAGGTGTGTTAAGTGCGGAACAGGTGATTGCTGCTGCCGTCTAAATTCGGTATTAGAATTAGCAATAATTCATAGCATTAAAAAGACTTTAGAAGGATACCGGCAAATGGTATCCTTTTATTTATTCATACTAAAGATTTAAGGCGAATCATTCCCGTGTCTTTTCCAGCTGACTCAGTGGGCCTTGTGGTCCCACAAAAGTTCCAATTCGAACAGCCGTTAGAGCTTGAATGCGGTCGCATCCTCCCACGTTTTGAACTGATGGTCGAAACTTATGGCGAACTGAACGCCGATAAATCCAATGCCATTCTGATCTGTCATGCCCTTTCTGGTCATCACCATGCTGCCGGTTATCATCATGAAGATGATAAAAAACCAGGCTGGTGGGATGCCTGTATTGGTCCGGGCAAGGCCATTGATACCAATAAGTTCTTTGTAGTCGCGCTGAATAACATCGGTGGTTGTAGCGGATCGACAGGGCCAATTTCTCCAAACCCGGAGAATGATAATCGCCCGTATGGCCCAGATTTCCCGTTGGTCACCGTGCGTGACTGGGTCAAAACTCAAGCCATGCTGTCAGACCGTTTAGGCATTGATGTCTGGTATTCCATCATCGGTGGTTCACTCGGCGGGATGCAGGCGCTACAATGGTCGGTGGATTATCCAGATCGTCTGCAAAAATGTGTGATTATTGCCAGTGCACCGAAACTGTCAGCACAAAATATTGCCTTTAATGAGGTGGCGCGTCAGTCGATTCTGTCTGACCCGGACTTCCATGATGGCCGTTATCTGGAAAATGACAGCTATCCAAAACGCGGTCTGATTCTGGCGCGTATGGTTGGTCATATTACCTACCTGTCTGAAGAAGCCATGAAACAGAAATTTGGTCGTGACCTGAAATCCGGCAAGTTTATGTATGGTTTTGATGTCGAGTTCCAGGTTGAAAGCTACCTGCGCTATCAGGGTGAACAATTTAGCCGTAACTTTGATGCCAATACCTATCTGATCATGACCAAGGCACTGGACTATTTTGATCCTTCTCGTGAATACGAGCAGTCACTGAAAAAAGCCATGGCCAATACCCAATGCAAATTTTTGGTAGTGTCCTTTACGACTGACTGGCGTTTTACCCCTGCCCGCTCACAGGAAATTGTCGATGCTTTAATTAGCAATCACAAACCGGTCAGCTATCTGGACATTGATGCTGAACAGGGCCATGACTCCTTCTTATTCCCTATTCCGCTGTATGTGAAGTCAATGCGGGCCTTCCTGGGTGGTGAAGAACTGTTAAAATCCACACCGAAGGAGGCTGTGTAATGCGTATTGATCAACAATTGGCTGAACGCTGGATTAAACCCGGCTCACGGGTTCTGGATCTCGGTTGTGGAGACGGTGAACTGCTGGCCCATATGAGCAAAAAGCATAATATTCGTGCCTATGGCTTAGAAATTGATCAGGAAAAGATTGCAATTGCGGTCAGTCGTGGGTTAAATATTATCCAGCAGGACTTAAACCTGGGATTAAGTCGCTTTGCCGACCAGACTTTTGATTATGTGGTGATGGCACAAGCCTTGCAAGCTGTAGATGCACCAGACGTTTTATTACGTGATATGGTGCGGGTGGGTAAGCAGGCTATTATTACTTTCCCGAACTTTGCCCATTGGAAGACCCGCTCTTTCTTGGCATTAAAAGGGAAAATGCCGGTTTCGGAAGCATTACCGTATATGTGGTATAACACCCCGAACATCCACCTATGTACCTTCCGTGACTTTGAAGCACTTTGCGCGGAAAATGACATTAAAATTATTAATCGACTCGCTGTGAATGGGAATCAGCAGGACAGTTTACTCAGTAAACATCTTCCTAATCTGTTTGGTGAAGTCGCAATTTATCGAGTGAGCGCTCTATGAAAAAATTATTACTAAGTACGACGCTACTGGCTGGACTTTTGAGCTTTCAGGCGCATGCAGATTATGTTGCTCCAACTCCTTCTGTCGCCAGTCAAGCGGCACAATACTCAGTGATGGACATTAACAGTCTGATCAAAGCCGCCAAGGCAGGCCAGCCGGGAGCACAATTCTATCTAGCGACCAAATACCAATATGGTAAAGACGTCCAGAAAGATGAACGCCAGGCCTTTGCCTGGTATAAAGCAGCAGCCGATCAAGGTCTGGCCGTGGCTCAGCTCAATGTCGGCCGTATGCTGGCAGATGGCATTGGCATCAAAAAAGATGAAGCTTTAGCGCGCCAATATTTTGAAAAGGCCGCCAGCCGTGGTGACAACCGTGCCAGCTTTAACCTGGCCATGATGGAAGAGAAAAAGAAAAACTACATGGGAGCTTACCAGTGGTATGAACTCTCTACCCGTGATGGCATGCTGGACAATAAAGTGATTACCCTGTCTGAAGGCAAAAAAACCGCTTTGGCCGCGAATCTGACCCAAGAGCAGATCCGTCAGGCCCGTGACCGTGCAGACAAATGGATTCAAGCACAATAAGCTAAGTCTGTAAAAAGAGTATCTTCGGACACAGTTGTCCCACAATTTTAACCAGACTTGTATGAAGCAATAAAAAATTGATTTAACTATATGAAATTTATTTGCATTTATAGTTAAATATTACACAGCCTCATATTTTGTTTAAAAGTTTAAATGGCTTTGTGTAGGCAACACCCTACTTTGGAAAGACCCAAAGTAGGCAAAAGCCTCTTATTACCCATACACGACGTCCTGTCGTGATGGGTAATGTGTGGCATCCCTGCCACACGCGCGTAGCTTAAACT
>CANQWW010000204.1 GCA_947627655.1 uncultured Acinetobacter sp.
AACCTTAAGGCCTGACTTGAAATCATTCGTAGAATAATAGGCCATGACTGGCGCACTCCAAACTTACTAACTTTAACCAGTGGATGCTATGGGCTGTTGCAATGTCATTAGCAAGTCTGACACGAACATGTAATTGCCACATGCACATTTATTTGTTGCGTATTCTAAATGAGCAACACACTCTGCCGCAACGAAAAATTCCTATTTAGCAGCGCTTCGCTGTCTAAGTTACAGGCAGATCTACTGCTCCGCAAGGATTCTGTCCATTCTGGCCGTCTGCCAGTGTCATGAGCATTGACTATATAAAGCCTGTCCTTGCGGTAACTTTATCTCCAACAAACGCCTTTCTACCAGAGACAAACTGTTAAACTAAGGCCTTCTAAGCAACTGCTTTTACTGATACTTTGATTCATCTCTCATGACTGACATTCTCTTTCAGGAACAAAACTGGCAATCTCAACTCAGCGACCTGATCACTGATCCACAAGAACTCTTACAACAGCTGCAGCTGTCACCTGAACAGCTGCTTTCTGGTGCCTTATTGGCTGCTGAACAATTTAAACTCCGCGTACCACGCGCTTTTGTCAGTAAAATGCAGTCTGGCAATCCGCTGGATCCCTTGCTGTTACAAGTCCTGCCCCATCATCTGGAACTGGAAGATCATCCGGGTTTTGTCACGGATCCACTCGGTGAAGAACAGGCCAACCAGCAGCCTGGTGTGTTACACAAATATAAAAGCCGTTTTTTGCTGACTCTGACTGGTGCCTGTGCGGTACATTGCCGATATTGCTTTAGACGTCACTTTCCTTATCAAGAAAACTTGCCAAAAAATGAAGACTGGGAAAACATCAAAAGCTATCTGCAAAGCCAGCCCGATATTCATGAAGTCATTTTAAGTGGCGGCGATCCACTCACCCTGTCTAACCGCAAACTTGCTCTCTGGATCGAACGTCTGGAAAGTCTGCCGCAAATTAAATTCTTAAGAATTCATTCACGTGTGCCAATTGTCATTCCAAACCGTATTGATGACGAGCTGATGAGCATGTTAAAAAACAGTAGGCTACGTATTATTCTGGTGGTACACTCCAATCACGCATCAGAGCTGGATGATTTTACCTGCTACAAGCTGAATCAGCTGGTGCAGCAGCAGATCACCGTACTCAATCAGGCCGTGTTACTCAAAGGGGTGAATGACACTGCGCCAATTTTGGTTGACTTGAGCTATCGCTTGTTTGATGCTGGGGTAATGCCGTATTATTTACACGTACTAGATAAAGTAAAAGGGGCACATCATTTTGATCTGTCACCTGATCATATAAATGAGATTTATACTGAAGTTTTAGCGAACCTACCGGGGTATTTGGTTCCTAAACTTGTTCGGGAAATTGCGGGCGAAAAAAATAAGACACCGCTTTTTGGGGTTTCAATATTTTGAGTTAAATAATAAATGAGTACACATACTTCAGATATTTTTCAGATTCCGACGGAACTTAAACTGGATCGGCTGAGTTTTTGCCCGACCAATCCCAAGGCTTTACAAGAATGGGTGGCAGGAATTTCTATCCTGCAACTCGGCAATTCTTCTAAATCTCTATTCAGTGCTTTACTGGAAATATCTGAACTTGAATGTTCTGAGACCTTACGCTTTGACCTGATTCAGGTACTGCATCCCACTCTGGAAAATGTCCTGACCAGTCTGGAAAAGCACTTTATCAATCAGGGCCTGATTACCACCGACCGCAATGACCAGATCATTGAACTGGCCATGCTAATGCGCAGTCATTTTGCCAAGGTTTATATCGATATTGCCAAGCGTTGTCATCACGAACTGAGCCATCATCATTTTTCCCTGTTTAAATTAGGACGTAAAAAAAGTCTGACCACTGCACGCATGGTCGCGACGTATTATGCCCTGCAACAGTTGAGTCTTCTGCTTTATCAACAGCACATGCTGTATGGTCAACCTGTCATCGGGCAATGGCTGGCTGCACATCAACTGCTGGAATGTGCCATACAGAACAACTTTTACCTGACCAATATCAATCAGGTTTTAGGCACCCAGCATGAGCTGCAGAATATTTCTCAAGCGTATGCACAGCTGATCTTGCTGGATATTTTCAATATGCATCAGATCCGCCCGGCTGAGATTCAGGGCTTATATCTGTGCAGTTTTGACTGGGCCAAGCTGGTACATATTCTTCCCAAAGAAACTACCCTGTCTCGTTATGTCGTCGATACCAATAAAGATTTACCACCGGTATACAACTCACGTCTGGCAGATCATTTCCAAGCCAGTGTGTTTATTTCCACCCAGAATTTACTGGAACATCTGTCAGGTACGCAAAGTAAAAATGCCCAGTATCTATCCCGCAGTGAAAAACTGTTTCTGACTCCGGCGCTGCGCTTTCATATCTATAACCTGCTTACCACGACCATGGAGCGTCGTCACGAGCGTTATAAATATTCTGCACATCTCAACATTTGTTTTGGACTGTCTGTTGCCCATTTCTACTTATCCAAAGGTAAAAATTTCCATGAAACACTGGATGTAGAAGCAGGTTATCAGCTTCAGAGTGCCAGTAATTTTGTCAGTGCTGCTGACAGTAGTGTACCGGGAACATTTAGCCATCTGAAAGCACTGGATCGTGAAGCGAAACAGATTCACCATGCGGAAGTTCTGGATATCAGTGTGAATGGCTATCGGATCAAGTGGACCGGCTTTACCCCACCCAACCTGAAAACCGGTGAATTTATCCTGGTGCAGGAAAATGCACAAAGTCAGTGGCGTGGCGGTGTCGTGCGCTGGATCAAACAATCCACTGAAAAGAGTCTGGAACTTGGTCTGGAAATTCTGGCCCAGGACCTGTTTCCCTGCGCGGTTTATGCCCGCCTTGATCGGAATATCAAAAACTACCAACCCGCTTTATTGGTCCAAACCACCCAGCTTGACCAGATCTCCAATAGCATTATTGTCTCCGGTGTACAGACCTTCCGGGAGAAGCAGACCATTCACCTGCATGTCGATGGTCAGGAATTAAAGATCTATTTAACCAAGGCTCAGCTGATCACCCAAAGTTTTATCCGCTTTGAATATGAATTACTCAATGATCAGGAAGAATCGCTCATCCAGCACTTTATTCATAAGCAGATGAATGACATCAATAATCAAGATTTATGGGAAGCATTGAAGTGAGAAATCCATTATTGTCTAAAAAATTAAAAC
>CANQWW010000205.1 GCA_947627655.1 uncultured Acinetobacter sp.
TGACATAGTGTGCAGTTGCACCAATCAGTTTCACCCCTTTTTCATGCGCCTGCTTGTACGGATTGGCACCGACAAAGGCGGGCAAGAATGAATGGTGAATATTGATGACTTTCATTTCCCACTTTGCGACAAACTCTTCATCCAGAATTTGCATATAACGTGCCAGCACCAGCAGGTCATTGCCTTGCATCAGCTCATCAATTTCTGCATAGGCTTCACGTTTGTTGTCTTTATTCACTGGTACCACTTCAAATGGAATACCGAAGTTTTCCACCGATTCACGCAGGGTGTCGTGATTGGACACCACTTTGGTAATTTCGCATGGCAGACCGCCACGCGCATGGCGCCATAACAGCTCGAGTAATGCGTGGTCAACCTTAGAAACCAGAATACCGACTTTTTTCACATCACTGACCAGCGCCAAACGCCAATGCATCGCATAGCGTTCTGCGACATTCGCAGCAAAAGTCTGTAACAGGCTTTCCCTACGGCTTTGCAAGTTATCAAGTTCAAACTCGACACGCATGAAGTAACGTCCGCCCTGAGCTTCTGTCGCATATTGATCAAGCGCCGTAATATTGGCACCTTGATGATACAAGAAGCTTGAAACAGCTTGCACGATGCCTGGCTTGTCTTCACAAGTAATCAATAAACGCGCGGTGTTAGCAGTCGTCATATTCATGTTGGTAAATGTCACTAATCAGATAAATTAAAAAATAAGCCGAGTATTCTAGCGCGTTTCTACATTATTCTGAATAGTTTGTTCGGTTTCCGGATCTTTAGCAGCAGACAGGCTGGCAAACAGTTCGGAAGAGCCAAATGAATTGAGCAGGCTTTCATAGGTCTGACGGCTCTCACCACGCAGATAGGCCCCTTCCAGAAAGACCATCTGGCGCAATGCCTGCCAGACCCATTTCTCTTCCAGATGGTTCGAGTCAGTGATATGACCGGACATATACAGGAAGTTAGTCCAGTTGGTCAGCACGATCCAAAGGTTAATGATCAGTGCTTCAATTTCTGAATCGGTCATTTCCATCAGGCCGGCATTCACGAAAGCCTTATAAATTTTCTGACCCTGCTTCATCACCTCCCCTGCAAAACGCGGATAGAGCTTGCGGAAGTCTTCGTTATTTTCAACCAGATGATAGACATCACGATGCAGGAAACGATAGGCCCAGAGCTGGCTGCTCAGTACCTGAAAATAATGAATCTTGTCATTGGCATCCAGCGAACGCTCCTCAGGTAAAGCCAGCATTTCCAGCGTTTCCTGCTGATACTGCTCCATCAGTTCCTTGATGATTTCATTCTTGTTGCGGAAATGATAATACAGGTTACCTGGGCTCATCCCCAGTTCAGCGGCAATATGATTCGTCGTGACAGACCGTTCTCCGCGCTCGTTAAATAACTGCAAACTGAGCTGCAAGATACGTTCTTTGGTTTTCAACGTTTTGGTTTGGGACATCCTAAAATAACCATTCAGTTCGTATACGCCGACGTCAGCACCGCACTGACGCACAAGTACACAAAGTAACTTGACTAATTAGAGTATTTACTCTAAAAATAATGTATCGATTTTCTTAAAAATGGTAGTGCGGCATGAACAGTCATACAAAAACTACATCAATGACACCACATTTTTTTGACCGCCAGTGCCTGAACGACATGCTGGCATTACAAAAACATGCCTACTTACGTTACCCCTTGCCGACTGCAAAGGAACGTATCGATCGTTTAGCTCGACTTAAGCGTATCTTAGTTAAGTATCAAGATCAATTTGCCGATGCAATTAATCAGGACTATGGCAACCGCTCGATCGGGGAAACCAAAATTGGCGAGCTGCTGACCTGTCTGGAACATATCAAATATTACAGCAAGAACCTGACCGCCTGGATGAAACCGTCCAAGCGTCATGTCGGTATTATTCACCAGCCTGCCAAAGCCTGGGTACAGTACCAGCCTCTTGGCGTGGTGGGCATCATTGCACCGTGGAACTATCCTTTATTACTGTCTGTCGGTCCACTGATCTGTGCGCTGGCTGCCGGTAATCATGCCATGATCAAAATTTCCAGTGCTTCTGCTGCCTTTGGTGAAGTATTGGAAAAAGCCCTGGCGGAAGCTTTCCCGAAAGAACTGGTGGCGGTGGTCAATGGCGGTGGAGCCATATCTGATGCATTTTCTCATCTGGCTTTCGATAAAATGATTTTTACTGGCTCAACGGCAGTCGGTAAAACGGTGATGGCAGCGGCTGCGGAAAATCTGGTGCCGGTGATTCTGGAACTGGGGGGTAAATCCCCAGCACTGGTGCATCCTTCTATAGACTTAAAAGATGTCGCCCAGCGTGTGGCTGTGGGGAAACTGTGGAATGCCGGTCAAACCTGTGTCGCACCGGACTATATGTTCCTGCCACGCGGTAAGACCGCCGAATTTATTGGTCATTTTAAAGCCTGCGTAAAGAACATGTACCCGGAGCTGACGCATAACCAGGATTACACCTCGATTGTCAACGACAAACAGTACAAGCGCTTACAGGGCTACCTGGAAGATGCAGGTGCCCATGGTGCACAGCTGATCGAGATCAATCCCCACAATGAAACCCCGGCAGACATGCGTAAAATTGCACCGACTATTCTGACCGATGTCACGCCAGAGATGCAGATTATGCAGCATGAAATCTTTGGCCCGCTGCTGCCCATCATGGAATATGATCAAATTGACGATGTCATCGAGTTTATTAATAGCCGTCCGCGTCCACTTGCATTATACTATTTCGACTTTGATCAGGCGCGTGCTGATTATGTCGCACAGCGTACCCATTCAGGGCACTTTGGCCAGAACACGGTACTTACTCATGTTGCGCAAGATGACTTACCCTTTGGTGGGGTGGGTGCTTCAGGTATGGGTAAATATCACGGGCCAGAAGGCTTCTTCAGTTTGTCGCATGAACGGTCTGTAATGTCGAATCCTAAGCTGTATAGCTTGAAATACATTCTCCCACCGTTTAATAAGCCGATTCATAAGCTGATTTCGAAGGCTCTTCTTCGTTAAATGATCAAGGCATGATCTATCACACTAGCTCATGTCCTGTTTTAGACAAAATCGCTTGTCTTTTAAGCGCATTTTTGGTATAAAACGCCCCTTGAATGAATTCAATCCGTTTATTTTTGACTGGCCATACAGATTTGCTGTTGGCTAAATCAATGGAGTTACACCATGTCTAAGGTT
>CANQWW010000206.1 GCA_947627655.1 uncultured Acinetobacter sp.
CAAAGAATCCAGTTAATGGTGTATCACGAGAAACCCCAGCACCACCGTGGATTTGTATCGCCATATCGACCACTTTTTCTAGTACACTTGGCGCAACGACTTTAATGGCTGAGATTTCAGTCAACGCGGCCATATTGCCTAAAGTATCCATTTTATAGGCAGCATACAAGGTCAATAATCGAGCTTGATCAATCGCGACCCGTGCTTCGGCCACTCGTTCCAGATTACCGCCGAGTTTCAGGATTTCTTTACCAAACGCAGTTCGATTCATTCCCCGGTCAATCAACTCCAAAGATTTTTCCGCAGCACCAATACAACGCATACAATGGTGAATACGACCCGGCCCTAAACGACCTTGGGCAATTTCAAAGCCTTGACCGGCACCGCCAATAAAGTTGGCCACTGGAACGCGGACATTTTCAAAACTGACTTCGCCGTGGCCATGCGGTGCATCATAGTCACCGAAAATAGGTAACATCCGTTCGATGTTTACACCAGCTGTATCCACAGGTACCAAAACCATAGAATGTTGATGATGACGGTCTTTGCTTTCATCTGGCGTATGCGCCATAAAGATAATAATTTTGGCATTTGGATCGCCTAGGCCTGAAGACCACCACTTACGGCCATTCAAGACAATTTCATCACCATCAATCACCGCCGTTGCCTGCATATTGGTGGCATCACTGGATGCGACAGCTGGCTCCGTCATACAAAATACAGAACGGATTTTCCCTTCTAATAGAGGCATTAACCATTGCTGTTTTTGTTCTTCAGAACCATAACGCCAGAGCAACTCCATATTACCGCTATCCGGTGCATTACAGTTAAACACCGTCGGGGCAATTAAACTTCGGCCCGACAGTTCGGCAATATGGGCATATTCCTGTACAGATAGCCCCTGACCGAGCTTTGGACAGGGTAAAAACATATTCCAGAGGCCTGCCGCTTTGGCTTTGGCTTTTAAGCTTTCCAGCTCTGCTGGCCATTGCCATTGGGTCCAGTCTCCTCCCGGATTCAGCTCATGTACCTGTACCCAAAAATCAGCTTCAACTGGCTCAATCTCATTTTGAATAAAGGTTTTGGTCCGTTCTACATAATCCTGTGCACGTGCTGATAATTCAAACATGGTCAGTTCCTTTGGGATCTATGATTATTGTGCTTTACAAGACCTTAGCTCAAAACCTATTATGAATAAAATGATTTTATTCCATAGTTTAGTATGCAGAAAATTCATAATAAAAACGGTATGGACTTACGTAGTTTTCATCGGATTGATATTAATTTATATCCACTTTTTGTAGCGATCTATGAGCAGAAAAGTATTTCGCGTGCTGCGCAGATCCTGTCGATTAGCCAGTCAGCGGCCAGTCATGCATTGCAGCGTTTAAGGCAGCAGTTACAGGATGACCTGTTTGTGCGTAGTGGCGCAAAAATGCAGGCGACGCCCTTTGCAGAACAGATTTATCCCGACATTCAACAGGCGCTAATGGCGATTCAGAATATTTCTATGCAGCCGCAGCAATTTGAGCCGAGCATGGTACAAAGCATCAGGATTGCCATACATGATGAAATTGAACCGATGATTTTGCCGAGACTGGTGACACATTTTCAGCAGCTCAATTTGGAAATCCAGTTTATGAGCATCAAGCTGGATCGTAAAAATATCATATCGGACTTGACCACTCAGCAGGTGGATTTTGTCATTGATCTGGAACAGCCTATGAGTGAAAAAATTCAGTTTGAACCACTGGTACAAGATGAGTTTGTCGTCTGTACACAACTGGCAGAAATGAATGAACAGATTTATCTGGCCTCACCGCATATAGGCGTATCATCACGCCGTACTGGAATTTTGGTCGAAGATATTTATTTAAGTCGAAAACATTATTCACGGCAGGTTTTTTTACGTTGTCAGCATTATTCTACTGCCCTGCAAATTTTACAGCAGTATCCACTGGCCATGCTGACCTTGCCGAAAAGTGTGCTTACTCATTTACAAACTTCGGAGGCATTGAAATTTTTTCAGGTTCCTGTAGAACTGCCGAAAATTAGTATGGGAATGTATTGGTATAAGGGTATGCAAGAAAATAAAAGACATCAGTTTTTGAGATCTGAAATTAATAAAATTTTTGCTTAGGCTATTTTTATAAGGAGTTTTAAAGTTGCTTAGGCTATTTGGTATTGTTCAAATATGAGAGCTAAAAATGCATCAATAGGAGTAGGTTTTTTTAACGGGGAATTTGCTTAGGCTATTTTTAATTGTATAAAAATACCGCATCTAAACATTTACAAAGCCTTGTGGTCGCTGTGTTTGGCCTAGAATAGTCTTATTGAGCAGCGGCCGTTTCAGGCCAATGTACTATTCTTGGAAGTTGTCTTTGTTATCTCTATCTCCCGCCTGGCAAATTGGGCTAGGTCTCATGGCGTTGTGTATTAGCTATTATCTTTTACACAAACTGGTCGTCTATTTACAAGAACTGTTTCGCCCTTTTAAGAAGGGCAAAAAATACTGGTGTCATGTCAAAGCTGTGAGTGATGGCGACACCCTCACCTGCTATCGTTTTAATATCCGCCGCTCGGAGACCAAACTGCGCTTTGCCTATGTGGATGCACCTGAATCTGCGCAGGCTTATGGCAAGGAATCGAAACGTCTGGTCAAAAGCATGGTCAAAAATAAAATAGTTCGGGTACAAATTACCGATATTGACCGTTATGGACGCTGTGTTGGGGTGGTTTATCGATATCGTAAAAATATCAATGAAGAGATTGTCAAACGTGGTGCGGCATGGGTTTATGAGGAATATATCAGGGATAAAAACCATTTACGCTATATGATGGAGCTGCAAAATAAAGCCAAAAAACAGAAAAAAGGCCTCTGGAAAAGTAGCCGCCCTGTCCGTCCGAGTGTTTACCGTAAACAGAAAAAATCCTAAATAGAAAAGTGCTGAAAAAGCACTGCTGTTCCACAATTTCAACTAGACTTGTATGAAGCAATAAAAATATTGATTTAACTATATGAAGTTTATTCATATTTATAGTTAAATATTATACAGCCTCATATTTTGTTTAAAAGTTTAAATGGCTTTGTGTAGGCAACACCCTACTTTGGAAAGACCCAAATGAGAACTCAAAATATATTTTGAGTTTTCAA
>CANQWW010000207.1 GCA_947627655.1 uncultured Acinetobacter sp.
AGACAACAGCACGACATCCTCAGGCTGCACCTGGTTGTGGCACAGCTCTACTGCTTCTTGCAGACTGTCTGCATGCAGCAGTGTAGTCGTCCCTGCAATAGCTTTTTCGATGATCGGGCGGTCTACACCGATCAATACCGCCACCTTGGCATATTGCGATAATGCAGTACGCAAAGCAGTAAAGTCCTGACCTTTGCCCTGACCACCGAGAATCATCGCTACCTTACCACCTTTGGCCTCGATTGCGGCACCCAGACCATCAATCGCCGCCAGTGTGGCACCGATATTCGTGCCTTTAGAGTCGTTGTAATAACGCACGCCCTGTACTTCTTTGACAAATTCACAGCGATGCTCCAAACCTTTAAAGGTTTTTAAGGTCTCCAGCATGCTGTGCATCGGCAGGCCAATCGCTTCACCAAGTGCCAGACAGGCCAATGCATTGGCTATGTTATGCGTACCCTGGATGTACATCTCAGAGCTTTTTAACAGCCGTTCACGACCACGGGCCAGCCAGATAGTGCCGTCATTGTCTTTTAACATACCAAACTGATTCATGTCCGGTGCATTCAGGCCAAAGCTTTGCATCGGGGTGGCATCCGGGACCAGTGGACGGGTCAGGGAGTCATCGCGGTTAAACACTACTTTTTTCACACCCTGGAAGATCCGGTGTTTCGCCGTATGATAGCCCATCATATCGCCATGACGGTCCAGATGGTCTTCACTCATGTTCAGCACCACCGCCACTTCAGCATTCAGATTAGAAGTCGCTTCCAGCTGAAAACTTGAAAGTTCCAGTACATACAGCTCAGGATC
This sequence comes from uncultured Acinetobacter sp., assembly GCA_947627655.1. Taxonomy (GTDB): domain Bacteria; phylum Pseudomonadota; class Gammaproteobacteria; order Pseudomonadales; family Moraxellaceae; genus Acinetobacter. The sequence continues at coordinate 814 of CANQWW010000207.1, forward strand.
ATCTTTGCTCAGGTCCAGTGCCGGGCGGCCCAAATTACCACCGACTGCAACTTTTTTACCCGCTTCTGCCGCCATCAGGCCAAATAATGTGGTGACGGTACTCTTGGCATTCGAACCGGTAATCGCCACAATCGGCTTGTCAGTCGCGCGACGTAGAATCTGGATTTCACTGACCACCGGAATACCTTTGGCCATTGCCGCCTGAATTTCTGGTAAGTTTGGATCAAGTCCCGGGCTGATAATAATTTCTTCTGCAGACAGCAGTAAATCCTGATCCAACTGGCCAAAACTGCTTTGCACCTCGGCCGGAATCTGGTCATGTCCCGGCGGAACTGCCCGAGAATCTGTAACAGCAACGCGGTAACCCTTGTCATGTAAGAAATTGACTGCTGCAACACCTGAAATGCCAAGTCCTGCAACGACCTTCAGTCCACCACGTTGTATTAACATTTTTTGCCTCATGTTCTGGTCTAATTTGTAACTTTTGAAATGTTAGCACTTTGCCGTTTTGAATGCTTTTTCTGTTTCATCTTTCTCAAGATTTTTTTTGTATACCGGATTGAAAAAGCCATCATAAATATGATGGCTTTTTCAATGTAGACCGGCAGCAGGCTATTTCCATTTTACCGCTTGCTGGGCTGGCTTTTTCTCCTCTTCCTGCTCAGAAGCAGGACAGGCACAATTTCCGCCGCAGCCGCTGGCCATGGCTGGTTTCAGCCACTTTGCCAGCTTATGCCAGCCTTTGACTTCACAGGCTTGCGACAGTTTCAGGAAAACCGAGCGTGAAGTATTTGGAAAGACCTTTTTAAATACCACCACGGCACTCCAAAGCACCAATGCTGTCACAATCAGAATTTCAATCATCTCAATCTCCCCTTCACGCTCTATTCAGCCGGAATTAACCGAAATAGTGTGAAGCTATTTGATAGGTCAGGAATGACATCAGATATGCCAGACCAAACAGATAAGCGGTCATGAAGCTCACGGTTTTCCAGGAACCGGTTTCACGTTTCACCGTCGCCAGGGTCGCAAGGCAGTGCGGGGCGTAAATAAACCAGACCAGTAAAGACAGACCTGTCGCCAAAGACCAGCCCAGCTCCCCGCCACTACTGATCAGAGAGGCCAGGCCTTCCGCCATGGCATCATCATCAACCGCAGAAAGCGCATAGACCGTACCCAATGCAGCAACCACCACTTCACGCGCGGCCATGGCCGGAATCAGGGCAATACAGATCTGCCAGTTAAAACCAAGTGGTGCAAAAATTGGCTGAATCAGATGCCCTACCATGCCGGCAAAGGAATAATCAATATCCGGCAGAGTTGCGCCTGCAGGCGGTTGCGGGAAGGTACACAGGAACCAAAGCAGAATCGACAGGGCAAAGATAATGCCACCCACACGTTTCAGGAAGATCTTGCCGCGATCCAGCAGACCAATCCAGACGTTTTTCAAATCCGGGAAACGGTAGCTTGGCAATTCCATCAGCAGCATATGTTCGCTTTTGTCTTTGTTAAAGAACTTCAGTACAAAAGACACCGCCAGGGCGCTCAAAATACCTGCCATATACAGCGCGAACAGCACCAGACCTTGCAGGTTAAAGATGCCCCAGACGCTTTGTGACGGAATAAATGCCGCAATTAATAAGGCATATACCGGCAGACGGGCCGAACAGGTCATCAGCGGTGCGACAAAAATTGTGGTCAGGCGGTCGCGCGGATCACTGATGGTCCGTGAAGCCATAATACCCGGAATTGCACAGGCAAAGCTCGACAGTAAGGGAATAAAAGCACGACCTGAAAGACCGGCTTTATACATCAGCTTATCCAACAGGAAAGCCGCACGCGGCAGATAGCCCGACTCTTCCAGTACCAGAATAAAGAAGAACAGGATTAAAATCTGCGGTAGGAAGACGATGACTCCGCCAGCACCGGCAATAATCCCGTCCACCACCAGACTGTTTAATAACGGATGGCTAATATATTCACCGAGGAATTCCCCGAGCCAGCCAAAGAAGGTTTCGATCCCGTCCATAAAAGGGGCGGCCCAGGCAAATACCGCCTGGAAGATCACAAACATCATAATGGCTAGGCTGAGCAAACCCAGCACCGGGTGCAGGAACATCCGGTCCAGGAAGTCGGTACGTTTGTCTTCTTCATCCACATAGTTGACCACATCTTTCAGGATGCTGGCCGCCTGTTGATGACTATCACCGCTCAGACCGGTCAATTCAGTTTCTGGCGTAGCAAAT
>CANQWW010000208.1 GCA_947627655.1 uncultured Acinetobacter sp.
TAGTAGTTTAAGGGCACCACCACCCACAGTACCAAGACCGAGGATTGCCAGACGAACTGGTTTCACGTCACACTCCAAATATATTAACAGTTTTTTACGAGAGCCTAGATCATAGCTAAAAAAACGCGCTGACTCTAGGGTGATCGCAGATTATCTTTATGTATAACATAAAGTAAAATAACTCATTAAAATGAGTTATTTAAGACGATTCAAAAGTTCCGAGCTTGACATATATCCACCCAGGTAAAGTCCTTCTGAACTATATACGCCTGGCGTGCCATTGACCCCAATGTTAAGTCCCATTTGATATTGATCTTGCACAGGATTTTGGCAATTGGCAGGCGCGATTGATCCACCCGCAATGGCAGTATCAAAAGCTGCACGGCGGTCTGCACTACACCAGATGGCTTCCATGGCTGGCATATGCTGTTCACCACGTGGCCAGGCGATATAACGTACTTCAATACCTTTGGCATTCATTTCATCCATCTGTTCATGGAATTTATGGCAGTACGGGCAGCTCACATCGGTAAAGACATAAATCACATGCTTGGCTTTATTGCCTTTGGCAGGATAGATCAGCAGGTCTTCAGCCTTCAGTGCGGCAAAGATTCTTTTATTGACATCGGCCTGCAAGCTTTCGCTGACATTGTGCAGCTGCTTGTCGCCTAGACGAATGACATCGCCCTGAATAATATATTTGCCATCACTGGTGGCATAAATAGACGACATGCCTTCCAGACTGACCCAGAACAGATTAGGCACTTCAGTGGTTTTGATGCCGGTAATTTTTGCCTGAATCCCGGCTTTTTTAAAATGACCTTCTAGCGTCGAAATCAGCCGTTGCTGTGCATTACGCTCGGATAAGGTCGACGCTTCACCGGTTGCTGGTGCACTTGCCGTTAAGGTGTCTGACTTTTTATCGTCTTTATTAGAATTAGAACAGGCTGTCAGGCCCAAAGCTGCAGCGAGCGTACATGCGATAAAGAGGCTGGAACGGGCAAATGTCATAAATAACCCTTTTTTTCTTGGATAAAAATAGACGCCTAGCATAACAAAAAAATAATCGGCAGGTTGAACTTCTCTGTACACATGGTCGGATCAGTGCTTAGGCACGTGGGTGATAAGTGGCATGTAATTGCTGCATACGGACCTGCGCCACATGGGTATAGATTTGCGTGGTAGACAGGTCACTATGCCCGAGTAACATCTGCACCACACGCAGATCGGCCCCATGATTGAGCAAGTGCGTGGCGAAGGCATGCCGTAGGGTATGCGGAGAAAGTTCGGCCTGAATCCCGGCTTGCAGGGCATAACGTTTGATGGCATACCAGAAGTTCTGCCGGCTCATAATACCGCCTAGTTGAGTCAGAAACAGATAGTCGGTGGCACTTTTATACAGTTGCGGACGGGCTTCAGTCAGGTATTTTTCAATCCATTCACAAGCCACCTGTCCCATCGGCACCAACCGCTCCTTATTACCTTTGCCGACAATGCGTAAATAGCCCTGTTTCAGGTTAATCAGCTCCAGACGTAAATTCAGCAATTCCGTGACGCGTAGGCCGCAAGCATATAAAACTTCCAGCATCGCGCGGTCACGTAAACCCAAGGCGGTATTGATATCAGGGGCGTTAATCAGCGCTTCGACATCGTTTTCAGACAGATCTTTGGGCAAGGCACGGCCCAGTTTTGGGGTTTTATGCGCCGCCATCGGATTATCGCTACGCAACTTCTGTTCACGCAGAAATTTATAAAAGGAACGCAGGGCAGACAAACAGCGTGCAATGGAGCGTGGACTTTTTTGCTGTCTGGTCAGCTCGATCAGCACATCAGAAATATCATCATGATTCCATTCAGGCAATGGCTTGTTGCAACACTGGCTGCACTGGACTAAATCAGATAAATAGGCATTACGGGTATGCGGACTGACGGTCTGTGCGATCAGATAATCACGATAACCGTGTAAAAAATGGGCATGCGCTGGAATCTGTACCGGACTAGGAAGACGTGGCTTTTTATTCAACATAAGGGTGTTTTTAAATCTATTAAAACGATTAATTTCATTGATATTTTCTAATGTAGGCTAATTTTCCTGCACTGTCGATGTGATATAAGGGCAAATGAAAACGTAAGCAATCCTTATTTGTTAATTATTCTCATTTGTTTGTATACTGTACAAAAGTCTTAGGAAGTTACACGGTGCGTTTGTCGGAATTAAAAGTCAAGCAAACAGCCATCATTCGAAAGATTAATCGAAATACTGATGGTAATAGTACTCAGCACGATGTCGTGGCGAGTCGTTTGGAAACCCTGGGTTTTGTGCCCGGTACAGAAGTGCAGGTCATTACCAAAGGTATTTTTGGTGGAGACCCGATTCTGATTCAGGTCGGTTTCACCCGTTTTGCCTTACGCAAGTCAGAGGCAGCTAAAATTGAAATTGAAGTCGGAGGATCGACATGAGTGATGCCTTACGTATTGCCCTTGTCGGTAACCCTAACTGTGGTAAAACCTCATTATTCAACCATTTAACCGGAACAAGACAGAAAGTTGGTAACTATGCTGGGGTCACGGTCGAGCGTAAAGTCGGTCATTTCAGCTTGCCGTCGGGCAAGGCAGTGCGTGTACTGGACTTACCGGGGACTTACAGCTTAGACGCCACCAGTCCGGATGAAGCCATTACCCGGGATGTGGTGCAAGGTAAAATTGCTGAAGAAGGACAGCAGGATGCATTCCTGTGCGTGGTGGATGCGACCAACCTGAAACTGCATCTGGGACTGGTACTGGAAATGATCCAGTTAGGCCGTCCTTTATTGCTGGTACTGAACATGATGGACGAA
>CANQWW010000209.1 GCA_947627655.1 uncultured Acinetobacter sp.
CTACATGCTCGCTAAGCAGGTTCAGGCTATCCTGATCCCAGGCCCAGAACTCCATAAACTGACTTGGTAATTCTACTGCATCCCAAGCGACACCATGCGTACCGGCCACTGAGATATTATCGACTTCAGTCAGCATATGATGCAGACCATGTCCAAACTCATGGAACAGGGTAATCACTTCATCATGCGTGAGCAGGGCCGGCCGCTCTCCTACAGGAGGGGTAAAGTTACCCACCATGTAGCAGATCGGCTTTTGTAAACCCGCTTGGGTCTGCATACGTGAACGGAAACCGCTCATCCAGGCACCACCACGTTTGCCTTGGCGTGCATACAAGTCAAAATAGAAACCACCGATGACTTCGCCCTGATCTTCCAGCTCGAAATAATGCGCATCTGGATGCCAGAGCGGTGCTGCACGCTCAATCACCTGAATGCCATACAGCCGGTTTACGATACTGAACAAGCCTTGGATGACTTTCGGGGTCGGGAAATAAGGCTTGAGTGCTTCCTGTGACAGATTAAACTGCTGCATTTTTAGCTTTTCAGCATAATAGCTGCTGTCCCAAGGCTGCAGTTCGCTGATCCCATCTTCAGCAGCAATGGCTTTCAGTTCAGCAATTTCTTTTTCTGCTGGGGCTCGGGCATGTTCAGCCAAGTCACGCAGGAATTCATCCACAGCCTCCACACTCGGTGCCATTTTACTGGCCAGTGAATATTCAGCATAATTATTAAAGCCCAGCAAAGCGGCCATTTCCTGACGTAAGCTGAGGATTTCCTGCATGAGGGGTGTGTTGTCGAACGCAGTCTGATCTGACTGGTCTGAGGCACGGGTGGTATAAGCCTTATAGAGCTCTTCACGCAGCTCACGCTTTTCCGCATGCGTCATAATAGCCAGATAAGCCGGGAAGTCCAGGGTTGCGACTGGCTGATCCAGTTCACGCTGCTGGCCATATTGTTTGAGTAATTCGATATTGCTTGCTGACAAGCCTGCCAGCTCATCTTCATTTAATGGTCTGAAATATGCCTGCGTGGCATCTAGAACATGGTTGGAGAAGTCCGAAGAGAGTTGTGACAAACGTGCTGAAATTTCGGCATAACGCTTTTTCGCTTCGCCTTCAAGCGCTACACCGGAGAGTTTAAAATCACGTAGGGTGAGTTTGATGGCACTTTGCTGTGCGGCAGAGAGTTGATGAAAAGCAGCGTTGTCATGGGTCTGTTGATAGGTCTGATACAGCGCCGTATGTTGACCCAATTGGGTATAATATTCACTTAAACCTGGTAACAGACTTTGATAGGTTTCCCGGGTTTCGGCATTATTCATCACCGCATTCAGATGTGACAAAATGCCCCAAGATTCGCTCATATTATTTTCAAGCGTATCGACATGTTCCAGAATGGCCAGTTGTTCCTCGGCAGTTTTTGGAGTTTCGGTCAGTTCGTTGAGGAATGTCTGTCCTTCAGCGATACAGCTTTCAATTTTTTCTTTAAGTTCTGCCAGGGTGATTTTGTCAAATTGTGGAACAGGCAAGCTTGCCTTTTCTAATGTCATGTCGGTCTGCCGATTTATTTCCTGTGTTGAATCTAGATGTAGGGGTTCTCAGTCAGGAAATCAAGCTATCTATCATTTTTTCGCAATTTTTTGATTTAAGGTGGTTAATCATTTATTGATATTTTTCAATTCCAAATGCTGCACGAGGAATTGGCTGATCACTCAAGATTGGGACATGCTGTGTGATCGATTTGCCGATATTTTTAATATGAAGTTGAATTACAGATTCTTTACCATAATAAGGCGTGGCAAAAATAAGAATTTATGGTTGCTGCTTAGATTTAAATACTGCCTAAGTTAGAAGTAAAGCCAGTAATAAAAAGATAAGCATGCGTAGATTGAATATACTCATTCTGTTTAATTTTCTTATATTTAGTATTTTAATGATAAATAAAAAAAGAGCACCGTAGTGCTCTTTTTAAACCGTCAAAAATTATTCAGTCTTGGTTTTGGCATTCGACTTTTTCTTTTTGACTTTGGCTTTTTTCTTTACCTTATCCGTATTCTTTGTTTCAGATTTTCCTGCAGATTTTTTAGCAGGCTTTTTACCGTAGGAGCTGAGTTTTCTTTTGTCTTTTTTGCGTCGTCTGGGCTGTTCTCCATCATCGCCTCCTTTGGACTCGCGTTCATGCTTGCCAAAGACCTCCTCAGCAGCTTCTGGACGCGGTGCAGATTTCTTCTCTGCCACGCGTGGCGCACGGGCACGAATGGCACGGCCCGCATGAGTTAATTGCTGGATCAGTTCAAAATCAATCTTGCGTTCTTCCAGATTCACACCAGCGACCTTGATCTTGACTTCATCGCCCAGGCCAAAGACCTGACCACGGTTCTGACCGACCAGCGTTTGTGTCGTCTGATCAAAGACAAAGAAATCATCGCCGAGTTGACTGACATGCACCATGCCATCGACATACAGGTCTTTCAGCGTTACAAACAGGCCAAATTCAGCGCTGGCACTAATAATACCAACAAACTCATCCCCAATATGCTGCTGCATATAGTGACATTTCAGCCAGCTGGTGACAGAGCGGGACGCTTCATCGGCACGACGTTCAGTGGCCGAGAAATGTTCACCGGCATCATCCAGCGAAGCACCTGAAATTGGATAAGGTTTCTGTGCAAGTTGAGATTTAATGGCACGATGCAGCAATAAATCCGGATAACGGCGAATTGGCGAAGTAAAGTGAGTATAGGCATCATAGGCCAAACCAAAGTGACCATCATTTTTCGCGCCGTAGTAAGCTTGCATCATTGAGCGTAAAAGC
>CANQWW010000210.1 GCA_947627655.1 uncultured Acinetobacter sp.
TCTGGCTGGCAAATATTGTCGCGAACATCGTACAACGCGGTGAATATAACAGCTCACGCTGGTTAGCGAATCTGGTTCGTGTCCTGATCATGGGTCTGGTTGTGGCAATGGGTCTGCGTGCCATGGGTATTGCCGATTCGATTGTTAACCTGGCATTTGGTCTAACTTTGGGTGCTGTAGCAGTGGCATTCGCCTTGGCATTTGGTCTGGGTGGTCGTCAACCTGCGGAGCGTGTACTTACAGATTTGATTGATAAAGCCAAAGGAGAGGCCAAAGAACCCAATCCAGTCAAAGAAAAAGCTGAGAACAGCATATTTTCTGGATTAGGTGGCAAGACCACAGGTACAAGTGCAACCGACATGTCAGGTACTACAGGTGCGGCGATGGGTATGAGTTCTACAGAGAGCTCAATGAGCCAGTCCTCTGGTAGTTCGCAAACTGCTACGGGTACTAGCGATTCCTCAATCACAACTCCAGGAGCAGGCATCGTGCCAAATCAGGATTCAGACAAGAATACGCCTATGGGTACGGATTTATCCCATACTACTCCGGCAATCCTTACAACTGCACCGCAGGATGATGAATCATTGGGTATTGATCCGGTCAATCCGGATGCGGATCAAGCCGTACCGGATTCACTAAAAGTCGATCCGACTCATCCGCCAGTCAATAATCCATTTGGTTCAACTGGAGAAAAAGAGCCGGATGTCGATATTGATCGTTCTACTCAGAAAAAAGATGACCTGAAATAACCTGTTATCTTTAAGCAAAATCGACCACGCTCATGTGGTCGATTTTGTTCAGTCATAAGGAAAAATGAATGAATACCAAGAAACCTAACAAAGTTCTGGCTCCTTTAGTCATTGCAGGAATTACGATTGGCTTTTTTACCGCTGCCTATCGATTTATTTTTGTGAAGAGCAAACAGGACGAGCAGTCTGAGCGAGAGCTGGATAAGAAAATACCAGAGACAGACGAATTTAACTGAGAATAAAATTTTTCTGAGTACGAAAAATAGAATTTTCTTTTTAAAAAATATAGAATATTCAAATGAATACTAAAATGATTTTGGTATTTTTCTTGCATTAAAAATATAAAGAAAAGGAGATCAACACGATGTGGAAAGCACTGCAACATAAATTCATGGCATCTTCAGCAGATGACTTACCGCTATGTCTGCGAGAAGCTAAAAAAATGCAGCTGGCGATTGACCGTCTAACAAATACGGCCAATCTTAACCTGTTTAAAACAGATTATCTGGAATGAGTTAAGTAGCAATCCAGATTATCTATTGATTAAATATATTCCGATGCGGCATGTGCCGATGACCATGCCCATTGGAAATTATAGCCGCCCAAATGTCCGGTAACATCCAGCACTTCACCAATAAAATACAAGCCTTTCTGCTTTTGACTTTCCATGGTTTTTGAGGATACTTCCGTGGTATCTACACCACCCAAAGTCACTTCCGCTGTACGGTAGCCTTCTGTTCCTGAAGGTTTCACTTCAAAGCCATGCAAACGTGCCGCAATCTGTTCCAGCTTGTCATCGCTGATATTACCAATGGCAGTTTCAGCGCTTTCAGTCCAGATCAGACTTTGTAATTCAGCCACCACACTTTTCGGTAAATATTCATTGAGTAGTGTACGTAATAAGACTTTGGGCTGGCTTTGTTTTTTTGCTTTAAAGAAATCCAGTAAGTCTACGCTCGGTAAGAAATCGACCTCAAAGCTTTGACCGACATTCCAGTAGTTGGAAAGTTGTAAGGAGCTTGGCCCACTCAAACCGCGATGGGTAAACAATAACGCTTCGGTAAAGCTATTGAGTTCATTCGAGAGTGTTGCTTCTACGGCATTGCCGCTTAAGCGCGTGGTGACTTCTTTAAATCCGTCAGAGAAGGTAAATGGAACCAGGCCGGCACGGGTTGGATAGACGTGATGTCCAAACTGTTTTGCAATCTCATAGCCAATGCCTGAACCGCCAAGAGTAGGAATAGATAAACCACCAGATGCCACGACGACAGATTCAACTTCAAAATATCCCAGTGAGGTCGCCACCTGAAAGCCTTGATCATCGACTGGATTCACTGCTTTCACTTCGCAACTGGTCTTAATATCGACCAGACCGGTTTTATCACATTCTGCCAGCAGCATCGACAAGATATCTTTTGCACCATTTAAGGTAAACAGCTGTCCATTTTTGCGCTCTTCATAAGCAATGCCATATTCACAAACCAAGCCGATAAAGTCCCAGTTGGTATAACGCGTTAAAGCCGAAATCACAAAATGTGGATTGTGTGAAATATAATGGCTGGGTTCGACTTCCAGATTGGTGAAATTACATTTACCACCGCCAGACATCAGGATTTTTTTGCCAACCTTGTTGGCTTTTTCCACCACCACGACTTTACGCCCACGTTGCGCAGCCATATACGCCGTCATTAAACCTGAGGCACCGGCACCTATGACTAGAACATCGTATTGCTTGGAAGACATCACACACTCAAGGGAGAAGAAAAGGGAAGCATTATAGACAATTTTATTTCAGCTTTCTCTATTCCAGAAAAATCAGTTCAGTGATTGCAGATTTGCAGCGGATTTTAAACATAAAATATTTGAAAGCTGCTTAAAACTCATGCATAGTTTTTGTACAAACTAAAAACATAATAACAAGGAAAAGCGAATGGCAAGCGCGGAAGATTTAAAACAATATAATCTCATTACTTATATTCTAGGACTTACGCACTATTATTTATAGATTCTCTGTGGTAGCAGATGATTTTTATCGAGAATAAAGTCATCAAT
>CANQWW010000211.1 GCA_947627655.1 uncultured Acinetobacter sp.
TAAGCGCTACAATATCCCACAAATTTCAACCGGTGATATGCTCCGTGCTGCAATTCGTGAAGGAACTGAATTAGGTTTACAAGCTAAAAGCGTCATGGACAATGGCGGTTTGGTTTCTGATGAGTTGATCATCGGTCTGGTCAAGGAGCGTATTGCGCAACCTGACTGTGTAAATGGCTGCATCTTTGATGGTTTCCCACGTACGATTCCACAGGCAGAAGCACTGGAAAAAGAAGGCATCAACATTGACCACGTGATCGAAATTGATGTGCCAGACGAAGAAATCGTACAACGTCTGTCTGGCCGCCGTCAGCATCCAGCATCTGGCCGTGTCTATCACATCGTTTACAATCCACCTAAAGTGGAAGGTAAAGATGATGAAACTGGTGAAGATCTGGTACAACGTCCAGATGACCAGGAAGCAACGATTCGTAAGCGTTTAGGTTCATACCACACTGAAACTGAACAGCTGGTCGGCTTCTATCAAGGCCGTGCGGCTTCTGGTGAAAATGCACCGACTTATGACAAGTTGAATGGTCTGCGTCCAATCGAAGACGTTCAAACAGATTTGTTTGCTATTCTGGATCAATCAAAATAATCGCTGTGGCGATCATTTTGACTTTCAAAGAGCTCTAAGTCATATTAGGGCTCTTTTTATTTTGATGTGTTGAAGGACTGCGACTGTGAAAATTGGTCTGTTATTGCTCATGGTGTTGTTCTTGGCCGTACTGGCAGCTTTGCTGGTCATGAGCTACCGAATGCTGAACAGGGTGCGTAAAGAAGAACGTGCCGCAAATCAGGGCAAAGTGTCTACCCGTCAGTTACATCCCAAACTGGTCGCTGAACTGGAACAGCGTAAAAAAGCACAACAAGACCATAAAGCACAGAAATAAGTCGATATTCCCCCAAATGCACATAAAAAAGCTGAACATAAGTTCAGCTTTTTTTGTAGGGATGCGCTTTAATCGACATTTTTGACCTGAATCGGTCGCATGGCGCCAAAGTCAAAGCGATCAGGCCAATTACACACATCTGCCACCACGCATTCATCACATTTGGGTTTACGCGCGATACAGCAGTAACGGCCATGCAGAATCAGCCAGTGATGGGCATCAACGATAAAGTCTTTAGGAATGACTTTGACCAGTCGATGTTCAACTTCTAATACGTTTTTACCTACTGCTAAGCCAGTTCGGTTGCCGACCCTGAAGATATGGGTATCAACGGCCATAGTGGGCTGGCCAAAGGCGGTATTCAATACGACATTGGCGGTTTTACGCCCGACACCGGGTAAAGCTTCCAGATCGGCACGGTTGTCCGGCACCACGCTATTATGTTGCTTGACCAGTATTTCACAGGCCTTGATCACATTTACAGCCTTGGAGTTATACAAGCCAATGGTTTTGATATATTCCTTCAAGCCATCTACACCGAGTGCATAAATCGCTTCCGGTGTATTGGCAACTGGAAACAGTTTATCCGTGGCTTTATTGACACTGACATCGGTGGCTTGCGCAGACAGAGTAACGGCCACGAGCAGTTCAAAGGGACTGGAATAATTCAGCTCAGTCTTCGGATTTGGACGCTGTTCACGTAAGCGTTCAAAAAAAGTCTGAATCTGTTTGCGGGTCATGTTCTTTACAGGTTTGCCCGTTAAGCTTGTCATATCAGTTTTATCCCTGTAAATCCTGCAGTTGCTGGGTCAACTCTTCAAGTTGGGTACGTTTACGCACATCTTCACGTACCGACAACTGTTTTTCCAGCTTTTTAATCTGTGTACGTAGCTTGGCCAGTTGAATGGTGGTCTGTGCATCGACAGTAACCAGAGTTTCAGCCGGTTTTTCTATCACCTCAATGACTGGCAGATTACTGCTCTGCGCAGAGAACTGGGCAAACAGTTCGGTATTGATTTCGGCACGTACTACTGGACCCTTACGGTCAATCCGGCGTTTTTCTTCACGTTGAATATGGGCATAGTAACGGCGGCGCAGGTCATGCTGCTCATGGATACGCTGCTCTTCGGTCAAGCCATGTTGAGCATCTTCGACCAGATCGATACAGTCGACTGGGCACGGGGGAATACACAGTTCACAGCCAGTACACAAATCGGTCAATATGCTATGCATCAGCTTGCCAGAGCCAATAATCGCATCAACCGGACAGGCATTGATGCATTTAGTGCAACCGATACATTCATCCTCACGGATCACCGCCTTCATCCGCTGCGGCCGGCCATCAGCCTGTATGGGCCAGACACTTTTTTCGGCGATAGGTTTAGGACGATTTAACAATTGCGCCAGTGCATCTGCGACCGGCTGTCCACCAGGTACACATTTATTGGCTTCTTCTCCCTCTGCAATGGACTGGGCATAGGGTAGGCATCCATCACGATGACCACATAATCCACATTGGGTTTGTGGCAATAAAGCATCAATAGATTGGATGAGGGAAATCTGCGAATTCATGGTATTTCAAAGCCGTTCATAATGAACATTTTAGGAGGTGAAACAAAATATGTCCGAGTTACAAATTTTAGCATGTTTTCAAGCGCTAAGTTGTGCACAATTAAAGTACAGAATGTGCCTTATTGTCGGACATAAAAATAGAATTAGATGTTGATTCTCATTGAGTTAGAGCAACGGGAAATTTTATTCATAATAAATATAAATAATTGTTATAAAATTAATTTTCATTTTTTTTGCAAAAACCTATTGTAGATTGGTTACAAAAGATATTTAATATTTTGCGCCAAAATTTAACATTGATTGTAAATTTGACCAATTTTG
>CANQWW010000212.1 GCA_947627655.1 uncultured Acinetobacter sp.
ACTAAAAAAATCATAGCACTAGATGAACGTATAGAACATATTGGAACAATAAAAAGACATTAAAAAAGCACTAAGTTATTAAAATTTAATGCTATTTAATTACCACTGGAACTTATTGGAATTTACTGGAATATAGGCTTAATTTGAAATTACTTTCCAATACAAAATGATCCAAAGATCTTGCCGAGCAAGTCATCCGCGCTAAAGTCACCGGTGATTTCACCCAAGGCATTCTGTGCCAGACGTAAAGATTCTGCCACCAGTTCACCGGCGTTATACACCACCAGCTGTTCACGCGCTTCAGCCAAGTATGCCTGAGTGCGCTTCATTGCATCTAAATGGCGAGTACGCGCGATAAAGGTATCTTCTTCCGGCTGAAAGCCTGCATGCGCTGTAATCGCATCTATGAGTGCCTGAACACCGGTTTCCTGCTTGGCTGAAACCGCGATATGACGGAAGCCTTCAAAATCACCAATCGCCGCTTCCACATCGGTCAGGTCACACTTGTTACCCAGCAGGATCAGGCGTTTTGGCTCGATGTGTTCGGCAAAATATTCCTGTGCCAATTGCAGCGGATTTTCGCCCTGGCTTAAGTCATAGACCAGCAGCAACAGGTCAGCCTGTTCAATTTCCTTAATCGCACGGCGAATGCCTTCCTTTTCGACCACATCACCGGTTTCACGCAGGCCGGCAGTATCCGTCAGGGTAATCGGCAAACCATTCAGGGTGATCTTTTCATGCAAGACATCACGCGTCGTTCCGGCAATATCGGTGACAATCGCGCGTTCATTGCCGGCTAATGCATTTAAAAGCGAAGATTTACCGGCATTTGGCTTACCGGCAATCACCACCTGCAAACCTTCACGCAGCAGCTGTCCTTGACGCGCTGACTGCTGTACCTGAGTCACGGCAGCCGTAACCCCATCCAGTAGACTCAGAATCTTGCCATCGGCAAGGAAATCAATTTCTTCTTCTGGGAAATCAATCGCGGCTTCCACATGCAGACGCAGGTGAATCAACTGTTCCAGTACCGTATTGACCTTGCTCGAAAATGCGCCTTGCAGGGAACGTACCGCAGAGCGTGCTGCTGCCTGAGATGTAGCATCAATCAAATCCGCAATCGCTTCCGCCTGCACCAGGTCCAGCTTGCCATTTTCAAAGGCACGCATGGAAAATTCACCGGCTTTGGCTGCTGTGGCACCGAGTTCTAATAAACGTGCCAGTAGCGCATTCTGGATCACCGGACCGCCATGGCCCTGTAGTTCTACTACATCTTCACCAGTAAATGAATGCGGGTTCGGAAAACAGATTACCAGTCCTTCATCCATGATTTCGCCAGCAGCATCATAAAACTTACGAAATGCCGCAAAACGTGCCTGTGGCAGTTCTTTCTGGGTCAAGGCTTGTGCAATTGCATAGGACTGGGGACCAGACAGACGAATTACCCCCACGCCGCCACGCCCGGGTGGTGTCGCAATTGCAGCAATGGTCGTGGTTGGGTTGAGCATAAAATTCACCTGCAGAAGAATAGAGAAATACAGCCAAAAAAAATCCGCCTAAGATTACCATCTTAAGCGGATTTATTCAGCCCGTCAGCAACACTTAGTTTGCTGGCGTCTCACCTTCACGTTGTTCACGCTCTTTGGCCACCGATTTGTTAATCAAACCTTGCTGCAAGATCGTAATCAAGTTGTTGACAATCCAGTACAGCACTAGGCCAGACGGGAAGAACAACAGGAAGACCGTAAAGATCACCGGCATAATCTTGAACACTTTGGCTTGCATTGGGTCAGCAGGCTGCGGGTTCAAAGATTGCTGGATGTACATGGTCGCACCCATCAGTAATGGCAGGATGAACCAAGGGTCCATGGCGGACAAGTCCTGAATCCACAGTAACCAAGGCGCATGACGCAGTTCCACAGATTCCATCAGTACCCAGTACAACGCCAGGAAGATCGGCATTTGTAGTAACAGCGGTAAACAGCCAGCAAGTGGATTGACCTGTTCACGTTTGTACAGCGCCATCATTTCCTGAGAGAAGCGCATGCGGTCTTCACCGAACTCTTCTTTCATACGTTGCATTTCAGGTGCAATCACTCGCATTTTCGCCATAGAACGGTAGCTCTTCGACGATAATGGCCACAGGATTAGTTTCACCAGAATGGTCAACAGGATAATCGCCCAACCCCAGTTACCAACCAGGCCGTGGAAGAATTCAAGACCAACGAACAGCAGTTTGGCAATCGGCCATAACCAGCCATAATCCACAGTCTGGTTCAGACCTGTTGCCAGATCTTTTAACTCTGACTGGATTTTTGGACCAGAATAGAAGGTCGCATCAATTTCAGCCACTGTACCCGCAGGTACATTGAACGTCGGAGAGGTAAAGCCAATGATGTTCATATTATCAGTGGATTTACGTGATTCCAGCTTCGCCGTATAGGCCTCGCCATTACCCTGCGTCAGTTTCAGATCACCTGGCACCCAGGCACTGACAAAGTAATGCTGAACCATGGCAACCCAGCCGCCTTTGGCTTCAGTGCTAAGCTTTTCTTCAACAAAGTTGTCAAATTTCAACTTGTTGTAATGTTCATCCGGGGTACCCCATGCGCCACCCAAGAAAGTACCTAAAGTAAAGATACCTTGATCAGATTTACCTGGATCTTCGGAATTGTCACGCTTGATCTGGCCGAACATTTGTCCTTGCCAAGCTTGCCCACTGCGGTTGATGACCTTGTGGTTCACGACTACTGGATATTCGCCTTCAGTAAAATTGAAGGT
>CANQWW010000213.1 GCA_947627655.1 uncultured Acinetobacter sp.
GAGTTATTAATAGTCTATTTTTATATATTTGACTAGCTTCTATTTTTGTAAACTAGCTTTTATTTTTGTAAGTGACAACCTCCACCAACCAATGCCACGGCTGAAGCGGTATGATGTGGTGCACGAAATGGGCGCTGGCCAAAGGGATGTGGGCTATTGGCAATGGAGTAGATACTGGCAACTTCAAGATTTTCCTGAGTATTGAGCGGTGGCAAAATACTGGAGAGCCGTGAAGCCAGTAAGGTCTTACCGGTTCCTGGCGGGCCTCGAAACAAGAGCGAGTGACCACCTGCCGCAGCAATTTCCAAAGCACGTCGTGGCCGTAGTTGACCTTTTACATCGGCCAAGTCCAAAGGAGAATACAAAGGCTCCTTTTTCGGCTGCGCCTCAAGCTGTGGTAAAGGCACCGACTGGGATAAATGCTCCGCTACTTCTTTAAGATGACCCGCAGCAAAAACCCGAAAGTCCGGTAACTGGCAGGCTTCCTGAGCGTTTTCTTGCGGCAAGATCAGTTCATGCTGGGCTTGCTGGCAGGCAATGGCAATACTTAGTGTACCGCTGGTTGGACGTAATTGACCATCCAGTGCCAGTTCCCCGATAAACTCCATACCCTCAGTACAGTTTTCAGGGAGCTGACCAGAAGCCAGCAGAATACCTAAAGCAATCGGCAGATCCAGACGTGAGCCATCTTTGGGCAGGTCAGCCGGGGCGAGATTAATCGTCAGACGTTTGGTGGGAAATAGATAACCGCTGTTTAAAATAGCAGAGCGGACCCGATCTTTACTTTCCCGGACCGCGGCTTCGGCTAAGCCCACGATGGTCAGAGAGGGCAGACCCTGGCTGACATGAACTTCAACTTCGATGAGTGGGGCATGTAATCCCAGCAAGCCCCGGGTATGGATTTTTGCAAAAGACATTTATTGTTCCGTTTTGGTGCATTATTATTGTTCGTTATGGGTCTTTTATGCACTTTAAGGGTGCTTATTTTTTGTTCGATATTTTTTCTTCAAGTGCTTCAACTTGCTGCAGTAACTCATTTAAACGCAGATTGGCCTGATTAAGCGCTGTACGCTGGCGTTCAATTTCTTCTCTAGAGACCAAATCCATCTTGCTTACCGCTTCATTTAATAAGGCACGCAGATTACGTTCCAGATCTTTTTTCGGTTGTTCAATTTGTTGCAAGATTGCCTGTAATAAAGTTTCGATCATCATGTCGTCCATAGAGATGGAAATAGACGGACAGTTTAACACCGCGCGCGCTGAAGACTATAGTCTTTCAGATAAAATATAGGATTAATCGATAATTATTATCATAAAAGACCACATAAAAAAGTCTAAATTCTGAAGATTCAAAAGCGTTATAAGTATAAAATAATGAGCAGGGAAACCGCATGTCGAGCTTTCTAATTTCCCCCGACCTTAGAAATCTTGGCATGAAATTTGAACATAAAACCTTACTGGTGAAATAAGCCGAAGGAAACAAACATGAAGCTCGTAACTGCAATTGTAAAACCTTTTAAGTTGGATGATGTCCGTGAAGCATTATCTGAAATTGGCGTTCAAGGTATCACGGTAACTGAAGTTAAAGGTTTTGGTCGTCAAAAAGGCCATACTGAACTTTACCGCGGTGCTGAGTATGTCGTTGACTTCTTGCCAAAAGTCAAAATTGAAATCGCAATCAGCGATGACATGGTTGATTCGGTGATTGAATCAATTACCCGTGTTGCAAGCACAGGCAAAATCGGTGACGGAAAAATTTTCGTAACGAATCTGGAACAAGTCATCCGTATTCGTACCGGCGAAACAGGTGCAGACGCTGTCTAATTGGCACAGAGTTTGCTGAGTACCGAATAACTCATAAAAAACTTGGTTGGGGGATACGAATGAAAAAAATGCTACTCGCGTTAGGTTTGTCCAGCGCGCTGTTGGGCGGTTCTGTTGCCTGGGCTGAAGAAGCCGCACCAGCAGCCGTTCCTACTGAGGAAGTTGCTCTGTTTGAAGCAGCTGAAACCACAGATATCGCTACTGCTGCGGAAGCAGTAGAAACAGCACCGGCTGAGGCTGCTGCTGAAGAAGAACCAATTTTGGATACAGGTGATACCGCCTGGATTCTCGTCTCAACTGCACTCGTCCTGTTAATGACTATTCCTGGCCTGGCTTTATTCTATGGCGGTATGGTACGCAAGAAAAACGTACTCAGCACCATGGCGCACAGTTTTGTGGCTGCAGCAGTGGTCAGCATTGCCTGGGTGGCAGTGGGCTATACGTTGGCTTTCGGTGAAGGAAATGCGTTTATTGGCAGTCTGGATAAATTCATGCTCACCGGCATCAGCACCGATGCTTTGTCAGGTACGATTCCTGAAATCCTGTTCGTGATTTTCCAAATGACCTTTGCCATCATTACCGTGGCCATCATCAGCGGTTCAATCGCAGAGCGCATGAAGTTTGGTGCCTTTATTGCCTTTATTACCTTCTGGGTCATTCTGGTCTATGCGCCAATTACTCACTGGGTCTGGGGTGGCGGCTGGTTAGGCAGCGATGGTGCACTAGACTTCGCTGGGGGCACGGTCGTGCATATTAACTCGGGTGTGGCGGGTCTGGTCGCAGCCTATATCCTCGGCAAACGTATGGGGCTAGGGCGTGAATCCATGGCGCCACATAACCTGACCTTAACAGTCGTCGGTGCCAGCTTACTCTGGGTCGGCTGGTTTGGCTTTAACGGCGGCTCAGCACTGGGTGCCAATGGTTCAGCAGGTTATGCACTCGTGGTTACCCAAGT
>CANQWW010000214.1 GCA_947627655.1 uncultured Acinetobacter sp.
AAAACACTAGGTTGGTATACGCCTAGTGAAGTTATGGCTGGTTTTTATACTGTTGCACTTGCCGCTTGAATCCGCCTCTTTTAAAGATTTAATATTGGAGTTTTTATTGACGACAAGTGCTGTCCACTCCGGCTGGCTTTGCACATAAACTGTTTTAATCGGACTGCCATTGGCACGACTTGATACAGCAGCCAAGCCGGCAGTAGAGGCAAAATCAGTACTGCCACTATTGAGATATTCTAACGAGCGATTGCTGCCTTGGCTAAATACCCATTTGATTTTAGTATTGGGGAGAGCCTTCTCCAGTAATTGCTGTTCTTTTACCACCAAGCTGGTCGGCGCATAATAGGCATAGTCCAGCTTTAATTCAGATGGAATTGCCGCAGCAATCCCTCCACTGAATAGCGCAATAGAAAGCCCCAGTAAAGCAAAGCCTGAAGTTTTAAAAGTTTTATTCATGAAGATTTCAACATTAAGTTAATTTTTCCACATAAATAAGAGAAATCAGGGGGATATACAAAAAAGAAAAACAGATAATCAAATCTGAAATTGAAATAATCTAATTTTTTTAATTTAAGATTATGTTTTTAAATATTTATTTTAAAAGTTAAGCAGCTGAATGACTTTAGCTGAAATATTCAAAATCGCATGACTAGAATGAATAAAGAACTTTAGCCAAAATAAAAAACAAAAAAGCGATGCCAAGGCACCGCTTTTAAAAGCATCATAAAAAAGAATTACATTGGATAGTCTTGCAGACAGTCATAGACTTCAACCTGTTCCAGACTGCCAGTTTCCATCGCCAGACAAAGTGCCACGACTTTAACTGTATCCGCCAGAGACTCGGCATCTTTCAAGGCAATCCCTTGTTGCAACTCATGAATACGTTCTGCCGGAATTTCAAGCGCCTGAGCCGCTTCTACTGCATCTACCTGGTTAAAGAAGTGTAGAATCGCATTTTTCAGTTCTGCATCCGATGCATTTAAAATCCCTTGATTCAACTGTTCGGTAAGTAAATCAGTCGAAGAAAATAAAGCTTTAGAGAAGTTTTGAACAAGATTCTGTCCAAGTACATCAGTCATCTTTAACATGGAGATACCTTCAGCAAGAAAGGAAAAGTGGAGAATGCAGCCAAAAATGGAAGGCTTTAAATTGATTGAAAAGTAAACTATATTAAGAGCAAATGCAAAGCTTTCTGGATGACCGACCAGTCCTCTAATTTAGAGCTGAAAACCTTGCAATATATAAGTTCTGGATAAACAGTTGCTTAAAATTATTTTCCAGATTTTAAGCGTTTTTAAGTCTTAATAAATACAAATTATCTCATAATATTTTGTCGGTAGGCACCCGGACTGACCCCGGTCCATTTTTTAAAGGCACGATGAAAAGCACTGACTTCCTGAAAATTAAGCTGATCACTAATATCCTGCAAACTTTGCTCGGTACGGGTTAAAAGTTCAATCGCGGTATCACGGCGAATTTCATTTTTGAGTTGCTGATAACTTAAACCGTCATTTTTCAGTCGCCGCTGCATGGTGGCTTCGGACATGTTCATCTTTAACGCCAATTCATTCAATTCCAGCCATTCAGCCGGTGGTACTTGCAAAAGCTGTTTACGAATCTGGCTGCTTAAGGCATAGGGGTTTTTAAAACGTACCAGCAGGTTATGCGGCGTCTGCTGAATAAACTGATACCAGGAGGTCTGATCCTGTTTGATCGGAAGCTGCAAATAGGCGGCATCAAACTGGATATAGTTTTCACTGGCCTGATATTCAATCTGCTCACAAAAGCGGACTTTATAATCGAAGTCATCCAGTGGCGCTGCACATTTGAGTTGAATCTGATTCAGCAAAATCCGTTGGCCGCTTAACCAGCATAAGAGCGTATGAATCAGCATCAGATAAGTGGCATAGCTAAACATGCGTTTGGTCTGTTTCTGGTCATAAATCACGATATAGGCAAAGTTTTCTTCCACCATAAGTGTGCTATGCAGATCATCCAGAATCAGATTAAAAAACTGCAGGATTTGCTGCAGGGCTTTTTCTAAGGTATCTGCCTGTAACAGCATTTTTGATAAAAGCTTAAAACTGCCACGGCGCATGGGATGGCTGTCCATGCCAAAAAATTCATCATTCATATGGTCTGCAAGTGCAGTCCATAGCGCTGCATATTGGGCGATCGAAACCCGTGCTTTGACAGAGTGCAAAATTTCTATAGGAATGGTGGCCTTCGTTAAAATCGCAGCGATATCATAATGCTGTGCTTTGGCATTCAGCAGTGCTTCATGAACCAGATCAATCGAGATGGTTCCCTTACTATATTCCAAGGCTGGTAACTGCATCGCCGCTCAGATATCCCTTTTTATTGTCCAAATCCATCAATTAAGATGCAATATTTGGAAATTGTACAGAATTAAATCTCTGTTTACTCTGCCTATTAAGTCGTAGCATGTCATAAAAATAGGAACAGGAAATTAATATGAAAATTCAGGGAAAAGTAATAATTGTGACGGGTGGTGCATCAGGTCTGGGTGCAGCCACAGCAACTCATCTGGTGCAACAGGGCGCTAGAGTCATCCTGGTGGATATGAATCAAGAACAAGGCATTGCTTTGCAGCAGCAACTGGGTCAACAGGCTGAATTTGTGCAACTGGATGTGACTGATGAGCAGGCAGTCGAAGTATTCTTTACTGAAGTCGAAAACAAATATGGTCAACTCAATGGTCTGGTGAATTGTGCTGGTATTGCACCTTCT
>CANQWW010000215.1 GCA_947627655.1 uncultured Acinetobacter sp.
GACATTCGCGGTTTCATTCTGGAAAAAGGTTGGGAAGGGCTGTCTGCACCTGCGATTCATGGCAAGGTCGGTTTACGCGCATCAATCACTGGTGAAATCGTGATGGATAACGTCTTTGTCCCTGAAGAAAATGCCTTCCCGGAAGTGCGTGGTCTAAAAGGGCCATTTACCTGTCTGAACAGTGCGCGTTATGGCATTGCCTGGGGTGCCATGGGGGCAGCAGAATTCTGCTGGCATACCGCGCATCAATACACCATGGACCGTAAACAGTTTGGTCGTCCGTTGGCAGCAAATCAGCTAATCCAGAAGAAACTGGCGGACATGCAAACTGAAATTGCTCTTGGTTTACAGGTCGCATTACGTTTTGGCCGCATGAAAGATGATGGCATTGCTTCAGTTGAAGGTACATCTTTAATTAAGCGTAATAACTGCGGTAAGGCACTGGATATTGCCCGTTTGGCCCGTGACATGATGGGCGGTAATGGGATTTCTGATGAATTTGGCGTAGCCCGTCATCTGGTCAATCTGGAAGTGGTGAATACCTATGAAGGTACCCATGATGTGCATGCGTTAATTTTAGGACGTGCACAGACTGGTATTGCTGCATTCTGTAATTAATTGATTTCGTCTCTTCAGGATATTCATTATTGAACATCCTGAATGGATTTCGTATCAAAAATCAATAATTTGAATTAAAAGATTCATCGTGGAACATTCTTGTAAATCTGTGCATTTGCAAGCCTGAAGTTCAAATAAAATACGAGAAAAAGAATAAAGAACCTAAGGTAAATGTAGAGAAATAATAGGATTATCGATGACTCATTTGGGAAAATGAGGGATATGGAAATGAATAATGATATGCAGGCTGGAGCAGGAACGCTCAGCAGAAAATTACCATCTAATGTAGGCACAGCACATCGCATTCATAAAAACACCTGGAAAATTGCATTTGTCTTTGCATTTATTTCACTGGTGATCGATGGCGTCGATATCATGCTGCTGTCATTTAGCTTGACCAGTTTAAAAGCTGAGTTTGGACTGACTTCATTTCAAGCCGGGATGTTAGGAAGTTCATCACTTGCAGGCATGGCGCTGGGCGGAATTACCGGTGGATGGGCATGTGATAAATTTGGCCGGGTAAAAACCATTGCCTGGTCTGTGGTTTTCTTTTCAATCATGACCTGTATTTTGGGTTTTACTCAAAGTTATGAGCAGTTCATGATCCTACGCTTTATCGGTGCATTTGGATTGGGTTCGTTATATATGGCGTGTAATACGCTCATGGCAGAATATGTACCAACCAAGTATCGTACCACTGTCTTAGGCACATTACAGACAGGTCAAACTATTGGTTATATTGTAGCGACGTTATTAGCCGGCGCAATTATTCCCGACCATGGCTGGCGCATGCTATTTTACGTGACTATTATTCCAGCGGCCTTTGCGCTCATTTTCATGCGTTTTGTACCTGAACCTGCATCTTGGCAGGAAGCTAAAATTGAACAGTTTAAACGTAAAGAATTGAAAATTGAGCCTACAACTGAAGCAATTACTGTCAAAGCTCCCTCTGAAAGTGTCTATAAACGTATTTTTGGGCATACGCAACATCGTAAAATGTTCTTGTTATGGATGAGTACCGCTGCGTTCTTGCAGTTTGGCTACTATGGTGTCAATAACTGGATGCCAACCTACTTAGAAACTGAATTGAATATGAATTTCAAGGCATTAACAGGCTATATGGTGGGTGCCTATACGGCGATGATTTTAGGGAAAATTATTGCAGGCTATGCAGCAGATAAATTAGGGCGTCGGGCAACTTTCGTCTTTGGAACAGTTGCGACAGCCGCATTTTTACCGGTAATTATTTTCTACAATACACCAGGCAATATTGCGTACCTGTTAATTACCTTCGGTTTCCTTTATGGAATTCCCTATGGTGTAAATGCAACCTATATGGCGGAAACCTTCTCGACCGATGTACGTGGTACAGCCATTGGGGGTGCCTATAACATGGGACGTTTAGGGGCTGCGATTGCACCTGCGACTATTGGAATTATTGCTGCAGGTGGTTCATTCACCATGGCATTTATCGTGATGGGCGCAGCTTACTTTATTGCCGGTGTGATTCCAGGATTCTTTATTAGGGAACGTCAGTATGACCCGCAGCAATCTTCATTAGTGACGGCTACCAATACGGAAGAGAAAACACCGAGTAGTGTCGCAGTAACCAACAAAACCATTAGTGCTAAATAATAAAAATAGCCGGCAGAGTTCTCTGCTGGCTTTTGGAGTAGAACATGGGTGCATTACAAGGAATTCGAGTACTAGATTTAAGCCGTGTACTGGCAGGTCCATGGTGCGGCCAGATTCTGGCAGATCTGGGTGCGGAAGTAATTAAAATTGAACGTCCTAAAGTCGGGGATGATACCCGTATGTGGGGACCACCATGGATGCTAGATAATCAAGGCACTGCAACCCGCGAATCGGGTTATTACCAATCTGCCAATCGCAACAAATATTCAGTCGCTATCGATATTGCGAGTGAAGCAGGACAGGAACTGGTTCGAAAAATTGCCAAAACTGCTGATGTGGTCATTGAAAATTATAAAGCCGGTTCATTGGAAAAATACGGCTTGGATTATGCATC
>CANQWW010000216.1 GCA_947627655.1 uncultured Acinetobacter sp.
TAGGCAAAATAGGCCAGAGCCAACCCCACCAAAGCATAGATACCCCAAGCGTGTAAGCCCCAGTGGAAAAAGGTTACCCGCATCGCCTGTTGCGCAGCCTGAATGGTTTCTGGTTCACCAGACGGTGGCGTCACATAGTGCATGACTGGCTCTGCTACCCCAAAAAACATGAGGCCAATCCCCATCCCTGCCGTAAATAACAGCGCAAACCAGGATGCATTACTATAAGACGGGACACTATGATCGGGACCTAGCCTGATCCTCCCCATGTCCGAAATTGCAATATAAGCCAGTAAAATGAGAAAAATGGCAACAGATAAAACATAGAACCAGCTAAAGGACGTGGTCACCCACTGATTCATTTGCTGAGTCATCAGTTCAAATGAATCTGGAACCAGAACCACCATAAGTAAAAATAGGCCAATAATAATCACGGTAGTTAAAAATACCCGTGGATTAATATTGGCGTACCAGGATGTGGGGTTGGAAGACATATCCACTCCAATTTTGTTTGTTATACGAAATAGGCCATATCGGCCATCATCTTACTCAAAAAAGTATGAGTAAAAGCATACGAGACGAACACATTTCGACAAGTAAATACAGGATAAGTGATTGTTATTCATCACCTAGTTGCATTCATGTTTTATTCTCGTAACATAAACAAAGATTTCCTTATATTCAACCTGCTTTTTATTTAGCCAAATAATTGAAAAAAATATCTACCCTATCCCTGCCAATCAGGGACCTTTTCATCTTTACACAGACCATAAAAAAGCCCCTGACGGGGCTTCTTTATGACACATCATCTCTTAGTGATCAGATGCTCCTGAGATACCAATACCGGTTTGTGAACGTACAAACTGGGCATCAAAGGCTTTGCGTTCTGCTTGCGCTTGTGCCGAATTATCGGTCACAGAGAACAACCAGCAGCAGAAGAATGACAATGGCATCGCGAAGATTGCAGGGCCATTGAATGGGTTTACCGGCGTATCAGAAATAGCCAAAGTGTCGACCCATACTGCCTTAGACAGCACAATTAACACCACTGCTGTTACCAAACCAGCAACACCACCGATCACTGCACCGCGTGTGGTCAGGCCTTTCCAGAACATGGACAATACCAGCACCGGGAAGTTGGCACATGCTGCAACCGAGAATGCCAAACCGACCATGAATGCAACGTTTTGTTTCTCGAACAGAATACCGAGAATCATCGCAAAGATCGCCAGACCTAAGGTGGCAATTTTAGACATGCGCAGTTCAGATTCAGGTGTAGTTTGACCCTTTTTCAGGACGTTGGCATACAAGTCATGCGAAATAGCTGAAGCACCAGACAGAGTCAGACCTGCAACCACCGCAAGAATCGTTGCGAATGCCACGGCAGAAATGAAGCCCATGAACAAGTCGCCGCCCACAGCATCAGACAGGTGTACCGCCGCCATGTTATTACCACCAACCAGCTCTAGCTTACCGGTAATAGCCATTTTCGCGATATCGAGGAACTGCGGGTTATTCGATACATAAAGAATCGCACCGAAACCAATGATGAAGGTGAGCAGGTAGAAGTAACCGATAAAGCCTGTTGCAACCACAACTGATTTACGTGCTTCTTTGGCATCTTTCACCGTGAAGAAACGCATCAGGATGTGTGGCAGACCTGCTGTACCAAACATTAGTGCCAGACCTAAAGAAATCGCATCAATTGGATTGGAAGCCAGGCTCCCTGGACCCATAATTTTGGTTGCATCAGCCAGGCTCAGGTCATGTACTTTTGAATAGACTTGGATAGACTGTTCAAACATATTGGTAAAGCTAAAGCCGACACCCTTCATGACCATAAATGCCATAAAGGTCGCACCCGACAATAACATAACCGCTTTAATGATCTGTACCCAAGTGGTAGCCAGCATGCCGCCAAAGATAACATAGGCCATCATCAGCAAGCCGACAATCACCACTGCAATATTGTAGTTCAAGCCAAACAGTAACTTGATCAGCTGACCTGCACCGACCATCTGGGCAATCAGGTAGAACGCCACGACCACTAATGAACTAAGTGCAGCTAAGGTACGTACCGGTTTTTCCTGCAAGCGGAACGACACGACATCGGACAGGTTGTATTTACCCAGGTTACGCAGACGCTCTGCGACCAGGAACAATACGATCGGCCAGCCCACCATAAAGCCTAATGAGTACAGCAGGCCATCAAAACCTGACAGGAATACCATAGCCGAAATACCCAGGAATGATGCTGCTGACATATAGTCACCGGCAATCGCCAGACCATTCTGAAAACCGGAAATACCGCCACCGGCGGTATAGAAGTCTTTGGTATTGGTGGTCTGCTTTGCAGCCCATTTAGTAATAAATAGCGTTGCACCTACGAAAATCAGGAACATGATAATCGCAGGCCAGTTTGTCGCTTGTTGTTCAGCAGCGCCCAGGTCAGGTCCAGCCAGTACCAGGCTTGAACTCATGGCCGTCCCTGCCAAAGCAAGTAAAGAATTCCATTTCATCATCAGTGCGGTCCTTTTTCATGAGTGATGGCTTCAACTTCACGCATGGCTTCTGCGGTCAATTGATCGAGACGGTTATTGGCAAGGTAAGAATACACACCACACAAGATAAACGA
>CANQWW010000217.1 GCA_947627655.1 uncultured Acinetobacter sp.
AGAAGTGAAACCTCTTTGCGCTGATGGTAGTGTGGGGTTACCCATGTGAGAGTAAGTCATCGCCAGCTCATTATTCCTAAAAAGCCCCTGCAAAATGCAGGGGCTTTTTTTATGTCTGAAAATTTATAACTTTTAATATAAAACTGTCCTTAAAACTTCATTTCATCGCAACGATCTTGTCATTCAAATCTTATTCAATAAGACTTTAACTTTATAAAAAGACGACTAGATGAGAAAAATATCTTTAAGTTTACTGATGCTCTCTGTATTGGCTTTAACAGCATGTAATGATTCTGATAATAAAACGGCCCAGCCCATAGAACATGTAACTGAACCGACTTTAGTCTCTTTTGCCAAATTAGATGTAGAAACTTATGCACAAGGGCCAGATTCTGGCAAAGATGTACGTGGAGCAAATGGGATTTTTCCGCCATTTGCAGGTCAGCCTGTACAGGGTTTTTCTGCTGCATTAAAGAACCAGAATGGAACCTATCTGGTGATGTCGGATAATGGCTTTGGCTCGCAAGATAATTCTGCTGATTATTTATTGCGTTTGTATCATCTTTCCAGCGATTTCAGAACCAAGGCCGGCGGTACAGCAGCTGTTAAACATTTTTCTTATATTCAGCTTCGTGATCCGAATAAACTGATTCCTTTTGAAATTATCAACGAGAACGATCAAGAGCGTTTATTGACAGGAGCTGACTTTGATCCGGAATCTATGCAGCGTGCGTCCAATGGGGATATTTGGATTGGGGATGAATTTGGACCTTATTTATTACATTTTAGTGCAGAAGGGATCTTAAAAAGCCCGCCCATCGCCTTACCACATCCTTTGAGAGTTGAAACTGAACTGAGATCTCCACAAAATCAATTAAATAAAGATAGTACAGCTTATATTGAACCTCTGGTACAGCGCAGTGGGGGCTTTGAAGGAATGGCAATTTCCCCTGATGGCCGCTATTTATACCCTTTACTGGAAAAACCTTTGATAGATGCGGTCACTCCACAATTAATCATTTCAGAGTTTGATGTGGAAAACAAAGTTTATACTGGAAATTTCTATTCTTTTGAATTGGATTCGAAAGCCACTGCGATTGGTGATTTTCAGCTTTTTAATGCTAAAGAAGGCGTGATTATTGAACGTGATGACAGTGAAAATAATCTGGGCGGCTATAAGAAACTCATCAAGATCAGATTGAATCAATCTGGTGAGTCTGTCACACGCGAAGAATTGGTCAATTTGATGGATCTGGCTAACCCAGATTTACTTTATGGTTTAGTGCGTCCGGGAGATATTGCGACTGGTCAGCGTTTTGGTTTTCCATTTCAAACGATTGAAGACATTATTATTGAAGGGCCTGATTTAATTACAGTCTTAAATGATAATAATTTTCCTGGTTCAAGTGGTCGGAATCAATATCTTGCAGATGATAATGAAATTATTCAGATCAGATTGCCTCAACCCTTATATTAATTTTATTTAAGCTTATTGTTCCAATAAGCCCTTGCTGAATGCAGGGGCTTTTTTTGTGCCTAGAGGTTATAAAAGAATTAAAAACATTTCTTAGGAGTGATTTATAACAAGATGAATAACGTGAAAATTACATTAATTAGCGCGAGTTTTATCGTTGTATTGTTCTATTTAAAAAATACTCGATTTAGGACATTAGCCCGAATTACATGAAAAAGGCTAACTTGATCAATTTTGCTGTAGACAAAACAAAAATAATCATCCATTTTGTATACAAAAGTGAATGACTATTCATTTTTTCATAGAATAAAAAAGCTCACAATTGGAGGTGAGGAAAAATGACAGCAACAACAGTGAATGTGAATGCTGTAGTGGATGAGGCAAAGTTTAAACCTTTTCATTTAAAGATCGTACTTTGGTGCGTATTTGTCGTGATTTTTGACGGTTATGATCTGGCGATTAACGGTGTAGCTCTACCATTACTGATGCAAGAATGGAATATGACCGCGGTTCAGGCAGGCATGCTGGCCAGTACCGCTTTGGCCGGTATGATGTTTGGTGCCATGCTCTTTGGGATGTTGGCAGATAAAATTGGACGAAAAAATGTTATCTTGATTTGTGTGGCCCTATTCAGTGGATTTACTTTCTGGGGTGGTTTTGCCTCGAGTCCAACTGAATTTGGTATCCTGCGCTTTATTGCCGGCCTAGGTATTGGCGGTGTATTACCCAATCTGGTTGCGCTGACTGCTGAATATGCACCGCAAAAAATGCGCAGTACTTTGGTGACCACCATGTTTAGTGGTTATGCGGTGGGCGGTATTATGGCTGCCTTACTCGGTGTCTGGCTTACCCCCAATTTTGGTTGGCAAATCATGTTCTATATTGCAGGAATTCCGTTGTTGGTTTTGCCTGTACTGTGGCTGTATTTACCAGAATCTTTAACTTTCCTGGTGAAAAAACAGCAAAATGAAAAAGCCAGTAAAATTGTTCAGCAAATCAGTCCTGAGCAAAATGTTACTGCGAGCACCCAGCTGGTACTGAATGAAGTACATGCCCCAGATGCTTCAATTGCAGCCTTGTTTAAGCAGGGCCGTAGTATGAGTACCTTATTGTTCTGGTGCTGCTTCTTTATG
>CANQWW010000218.1 GCA_947627655.1 uncultured Acinetobacter sp.
TAATGCACCGGTCTTGAAAACCGACGAGGGTGTGAGTCCTCCGTGAGTTCGAATCTCACCGCTTCCGCCAAATTTTTAAAACCCCAGTCGAAAGATTGGGGTTTTTCTTTTTAGGCTGCAGATATTGAATACTCAATTCCTCAGTCCTGAACTCAAGGCATAAAATCTTGAAAAATGGGCGTATCGGCCAAATATAGAGTCAGAGGCGCCAACGCGCTATCATACGCCCAAGCATCATATGGATTTCATTATGAAAATTGTCGCAGATGAAAATCTGGCATTTACCGATTATTTCTTTTCCGAATTTGGTGACATTCAACATTGTGCAGGGCGAACCTTAAGCGCAGATGATGTCAAAGATGCCGATAGCTTGCTGGTACGTTCAGTGACTCAGGTCAATGAAGCACTGCTACAGAATAGTTCGATCAAATTTGTGGGCAGTGCCACCATTGGTACAGATCATTTGGATATTGCTGCATTAGAACAACATGGGATTCAGTGGAGCAATGCAGCCGGCTGTAATGCGCAAGCAGTGGCTGAATATGTCATTACCGCATTATTGCAGGTACGTCCTGAATTACTCGATGCCAATGCGACATTTACCCTGGGTATTGTCGGTTTGGGTAATGTCGGAACCCGACTGGCTTATATGGCGAAGCTCTTGGGCTGGCGCGTGATCGGTTGCGATCCTTTTGTGCAAAGAGAGCAGGTTGATCAAGTCGAATTTCATGAACTGCTGCAGCAGGCGGACGCCGTTTCAATTCATGTCCCTTTAACCAAAACAGGCATATATCCAACCTATCATTTATTTAATGCTACTGCGTTGGCAAAAATGCAGCCTGACGCGATCCTGATTAACTCAGCGCGTGGGCCAGTGATTGAAGAAACTGCCTTAATTCAAGATATTAAAGCGACACAACGCCCCGTAATTTTGGATGTTTTTGAACACGAACCGCTGATTTCAGCAGAACTTCTGGATCTGGTGACTTTGGTGACTCCGCATATTGCCGGCTATAGCCTGGAAGGCAAGGCACGTGGTACCCAGATGATTTACGAAGCTTTTTGTCAAACTTTCGGTTTTGCAGCCAATAAACAGTTTGAATCCCAGCTGCCTATCTGTGAGCAGTTTTTTCAGGGGCAGGATTTAAAAATGGCATTGCAACAGCATTTATCCCAAATTTATGACATTGCTCGTGATGATGCCAATCTACGTGCCTGTCTCAAAGAAGGCAAAATCGATCAGCAGGCATTTGATCATTTACGTAAAACCTATCCGCTGCGTCGTGAGTGGGCAGCACATGGTGGGCCGAAGGCATGACGATGACGTATCAACCCACTTGTGACCTTCAAGCCATGCACGCGCGGGCGAATTTATATCGTCAAATCCGTCAGTTTTTTGCTGAGCGCGATGTATTAGAAGTCGAAACACCGATTTTGTCTCAAGCCGGTGTGACTGATGTGCATTTAGCCTCGGTACAGGCCCAGCGCCATGTGCTGGGTAAAGCGCATACACATTATTTGCAGACCTCACCCGAATTTGCCATGAAGCGCTTACTGGCTAGTGGCAGTGGACCCATTTATCAAATCTGTAAAGTCTTCCGTGATGATGAGCATGGGCGTAAGCATAATAGCGAATTCACCATGCTGGAATGGTATCGTCCGGGATTTAGCTTAAAAGATTTAATGTTTGAAGTATCGGATCTGTTGAATGTGACCTTGAAAGCACGTTTTGGTGAAATCCGTCCGACTATTCTGAGTTATAAACACGCTTTTATGGATCGTCTGGATCTCAATCCGCTTCAGGCAACTTTGCAGGAACTGAAAGACTGCTGCCGCCGCGTCGGTTTAAGTCTGGATCTGGGAAATGACCGTCTTGGCTATATCGACCTGTTATTTTCACATATGGTTGAACCGAGTCTAGGGTTTGATACCGCAGTATTCCTGACCGATTTCCCCCCTGAAATGGCTTCTTTGGCCAAAACCCGAATTGATGAAGATGGTGAACTGGTTGCCGCACGTTTTGAGCTATATATCGAAGGTTTGGAATTGGCCAATGCTTATGATGAGCTGATTGATGCTGACGTATTGCGTTCGCGCTTTGAGGCAGATAATGCTGAACGAGCCAAACTTGGCTTGCATGTCATGCCTATCGATGAATATTTACTGGCGGCTTTACCGAATATGCCGGAATGTTCAGGAATTGCCCTTGGAATTGACCGTTTGCTGATGATTGCGACCAATCAAATGAAACTGGAGCAAGTAATCAGCTTTCCGGCAGATATTTCCTGATGATGCGGATTCGATATTTCTTAATTCCTTTTTTGATAAAGAGAAATTAAGTTATTAAAAAAGCACCCGAGGGTGCTTTTTTATTATTCAATCGCTACGGTCTGTTGTGTTTTGAGTTCACCAAGTGCTTGAATCCGCCGTTCAATCAGCATTTCGCCAATGTCCGCTCCCTGAATATCGGCAGGCAGGTCTTGTGCTTTAATGGCACGTACTATCTGCATGGCATCAAGTACATATTGTGCTTGTG
>CANQWW010000219.1 GCA_947627655.1 uncultured Acinetobacter sp.
ATTCTGCGCCTTTAAAACGCGCTATGAGTACTCGACATCTGGTCATGATTTCGCTTGGTGGCGCAATCGGAACAGGTCTATTTTTAGGGTCGGGTGAAGTCATTGCACAAACGGGGCCTGTAGGTGCCATCCTTGCTTATCTCCTCGGCGGTATTATCGCTTACATGGTTATGCTATGTTTGGGCGAACTTGCTGTTCATATGCCAGAATCTGGTTCTTTTGGTGCTTATGCCAAACGTTATATTGGACCCGGTACGGGCTATACCATTACCTGGTTATACTGGTTAACCTGGTCGGTGACCCTGGGAACCGAATTTACTGCGGCAGCACTGCTGATGCAGGAATGGTTCCCGGACAGTTCCATGTGGATGTGGACCTTAATCTTTGGTGCCTTTGTATTTAGCTTAAATATGATTTCGACCAAATGGTTTGCTGAATCAGAATTCTGGTTAGCGCTGATCAAAGTGGTTACCGTCATTGCCTTTATCCTGCTCGGTTTACTGGCTATTTTTGGGGTACTGGGTTATCAGGGTTATGAAGCTGCACCTCTGTTTAGCAATTTAACCGCACAGGGCTGGTTCCCTGAAGGTTTATTCCCGATCTTTACCACCATGCTGATTGTCAACTTTGCCTTCTCTGGTACAGAACTGATTGGGGTGGCTGCCGGTGAAACCAAAGATCCAGCCAAAAACGTGCCGAAAGCCATCAATACTTCGATTTTCCGCCTGCTAATTTTCTTTGTCGGGACCATTATTGTGGTCACTGCATTATTACCTCACCAGGAAGCCGGTATTGCTGCAGAAGGTGTCAGTAGCAGTCCATTTGTGACCGTGTTCCAGCATATCGGTATTCCATATGCAGAGGATATTATCCGCTTTGTGATTATCACTGCCTTGCTGTCAGCAGCGAACTCGGGTCTGTTTGCGGCTTCACGCATGATGTGGTCATTGTCCTATAGTAAACAATTGCCTGCGCTATTCTCTCGGGTGAATTCACGTGGTATTCCATATATCGCAGTGATTGTCACCATGATTGGCGGGATGCCGGGCCTGCTTTCTGAACAGTTTGCTCCAGAAACGATTTTCACCAACCTGCTCGGTATTGCGGCGTTTACCATGGTCGTGGTGTGGATGAGTATCTGTCTCAGCATGTTTAACTTCCGTCGGGACTGGTACAGACAAGGCAAAACGGCAAAAGAGCTGAAATTCGCAGCACCGTGGTTTCCAATTGTGCCTATTCTCGGTTTCTTGTTCTGTTTAATTACCTGTATCAGTATGGTATTTGATCCAAACATGCGCATCAGCTTCTTTGGCTGTCTGCTGTTTATTGGTCTGTGTTATGCCAGCTACTACAAGTTTTATCACCCTAAGGCTTAATGCTGAATACCTACAAAAGAGCAGCTTCGGCTGCTCTTTTTTTATTTATACTGAGATGAAAATTGAGCGGTTTAACGGTGCATCAATGAAAATTATTTATATTCATGGGATGAACAAACAAGACTATAACGCTATTTCATTACGCCAGCACTGGCTACACATCTTTAGAAAAGGTCTACGGCAAGATCAACAGCTGGCCTGCTTTTCTCATTTAAAACGCCATATTCGCATTCCATTTTATGCTGATCTCCTGCTCAAGCATCATCAACATAATGTATTAAATGCCAGTACCTTAATGCCTCAGGACTGGCCACATTTTCCTTTTCACCCTCCTGTTAAGCCCCCACCTCTGCCTTCCACGCCGCTTCCATCCACATCTGAAATGGGTGAAATTCCGGAGTTAAATATTGAAGATGCGCTAAGTTTTAAGCAAAAATTAAGATTTATTACGTTTCTAAGCAGAAATGCAGCCTTACGCGATTTTGTCCTGCTATTGAATTACTTTCCTGGTTTGCATGCCACGCTAATCAAAAAATTTCTGATCGAAATCTATTTATATTTGGCCAACCCTGAGTTTATGCAGCAAGTCCATGAACGGATAGGCCAGCAACTGCACAGTCATCAGCCCTGTATCCTGATTGCACATTCTCTGGGCAGCGTCATTGCGTATAATTATCTGATTCAGCATCCCGAATTGAATATCCAGCGTTTTATTAGTCTGGGATCGCCTTTAGCTTTCCGCGTTATACAAAGTCACCTTGCCCAGCCCCTACTTCGACCTAGCGCAATCTCAGGCGACTGGATCAACTTTTATTCCCATGATGACTTTCTGACTGCGTTCCCACTCACAGCCGCACCTTTTGTTTTTGATCCCCCGATTATTAATCATGAAATTCGTACCTCCTGGCAGCGCCCACATGATATCGAAGGTTACCTCGAGCATCCCCAAGTGGTGGCAAGTATTTTAGAGTTATTGAAAAATCCAGCTTGAACCCTGTATTTTTCAAGTATTTTCACCATATTGTTTTAATTTTATGCACTCAATTCAAAAAATCAGAAAAAGTGTAGAAATGCGTTTGACACCCCCCTATTTTCACCCTATTATACGCCCACCTCTGAAACGTCCCTATCGTCTAGAGGCC